>JBKHFT010000123.1:0-9699 GCA_046540055.1 Alkalispirochaeta sp. | reverse complement strand
GGAACCGCACCGGAAGGTCGGTACTCTTCAACCCTCTCGATCGTGTACGAAGACGGGAGCGAACGTACCGTGACGACCAATCCCTTTCTGCTGGACATGACCGACCCGAAACCATCGTTTCAGCTTTCGGGTGTACCGTTTACACCCGACGGTGACGGCGTCCGGGACGAGTTGGTCGTGACGATCGATGCCGACGACGCCAGTCCGATTGAAGCGTGGCTCTTCGAGATCCAGACCCTCGACGGAAGAACCCTCGCGCGTTTCACCGATACAAGCGATGTACCCAGAACCGCACGATGGAACGGTCGCCCCGGCGGCGGATTCGTCGTCGAATCGGGAGATGAGTACCGTATCGTTGGAGGCGTCCGCGACGAGGCCGGAAACGAAGCGAGGACAGAGACCACGTTCATCGTCGGCGCCATGACCGAACGGTATCGCGGTCGACCGCGTATCGTACTACCCTCGATCCAGTTTCCCGCGGACAGTTCCCGAATCGAAGACGCCTCGCCGGAGGCGCAACGCCGCTTCGAGGATGTTCTCGACCGCCTCGCGCGGATACTTTCGTCGACGGAACAACGGGTCCTCATCGAAGGACACGCGAACGCCACGCGGTTTCAAGACGGAGAGCCGGACCCGGAAGAACAGCAAGCCGAACTGATACCGTTGTCCCGGGCGCGGGCAGAGGTGGTACGGGACGCGCTGATCCGAAGGGGAATCGCTGCCGACCGCCTCGAGATGGACGGGGTCGGAGCGGAAGACCCGAGGGTGTCCTTCTCGGATACCGACCGGATCGTCCGCAATCGCCGCATCGAGTTTTACGTTATTCAGTGACTCCGGCGGCACAACGCCGCTGTGCCGATCCCTCGTCGGGGTATCAGACGGCGAAGTTCGGGCAGCTGCGTGGTGTCAGGATCGCACCCGTTCCTACCGGCGGTTTCCCAGGAAGCGTAACAGAAAGAGAAAGAGGTTGATGAAGTCCAGGTACAGCTTCAGGGCGCCCATGATCGAGACGCGCATGAAATCCGCTTCATCCGTCGAGTTCCCGAGCTGATCGCTCCACCGCTTGATGATCTGCGTATCGTATGCGGTGAGGCCCATAAAGAGAAACACACCGATAAAGGAGATCGCGTAATCCAGCGTACTGCTCCGGAGAAACATGTTCACCAGAGATGCGATGATGATCCCGATCAGTCCCGCGAACAGGTACTGACCCATTCCGCCGAGGTTCCGTTTCGTCGTGACGGCGTAGACGCTCAGAGCGGCAAAGGTACCGGCGGTGACGAAGAACGTCGTCGCGATACTCACACCGGTATACGCAAGAAAGATCACCGACAACGTGACACCGTTGAGGATCGCGTAGCCGGCGAACGAGAGAGTCGCCGCGGTAGGACTCATCCGGTGAATATTCGCCGAGAGAATCCATACAAGGGCGAGCTCGCCGATGAGAAGGGCCATGAATAACCCGCGGTTCATGACGATACTTCGTACGAGCTGGGTGTTTCCCGCTACGTACAACGCCACCACCCCGGTGATCGCAAGACCCAATGCCATCCAGGTATATACGTTGCGCAGGATACTGCGTTCCCGAACGGCTGCGCTCCGGATCGCTTGTGTCTGTTCCTGAAATGCCATAGTTCGTTTTCCTCCATGCAGTCATTGTTTCATAACCGCATGGAAAAGGTATCACCTCGAAAATAAAAGTCAAGTGGCGCCGAAGTCATGGTACAATCGTAAGATAGACGGAAGAAGCGTATGTACGAGGAACCCTGCGACATGGCGCAACTCCACGAGGCGTTGTTCCATGCAATTACTTCACCGATCGTTGCGATAGACCGGTCGGGATCGATCGTCGAATGGAACCGGGCCGCCGAAGAGTGTACCGGTATACCCCGAAGCGAAGCGATCGGTAGCGAACTGTGGAGACTCCAGGCACGGATCGCCCCGGCGACGATCCCCTATGAACAGGCTCTCCAACAGTCCCACGCCACCTTCGACGACTGGGTGACGATGAGTGTCGATGAGAACAGCACCTGGCTCGAAGAGTATGAAAGCGAAATTCTGACTCCCCGGGGTGAGGTACACCACCTCCATACCGAGATCTTTCCCCTTCGCCTTCAGAACCGCCTCTTTTTCGTGGGGGTGCTGACTCCGGAATACAGACCGCGTCGCCGTGGCGCGGGCACGTTCTCCGGTCGCGATGATCTATCCGAACAGATCATGCAGCCTGTCGGCGACAATTGACACCGTACCGCTTTGGTGCAGGGCCGTTACGACGAACCACGGCCCCAACCCGAAGGGCTCCCCTTCCATCCCGTAGAGGTACCCCGGATGTACGAGGATGCCCGCACGTTCAAGTATCGAAACCGCGATCTGCTCATCGTCAAGGCTCCCGATTCGGGCGGCTACCACCGTCTGTTCGATGCGTAACACCCGGTGAATGCCACCACGGACCGATCCTGCGGCGAGATCTTCGAGATATGGGGCGTCCCGGACCCACCGGTCGAGTTCGACCTGCCCGTTCAACACCCCCTCCCGGACAACGGCGATCCCCCGATGACCGGCAGACGTTCCCAGTACGGCCCGTCCGAACGCTTCGGCGTACCCGGAGACGGTCAGGTACGTGTCGTGGTGCCGGTCGAGGGAGTCACTCCAGCGCGACCGCTCCCGTGGGTCTGATCCGGTTACGGCGATCCATCCGAGTTTTACCTCCGGCGCCGCCGCCGCCTTCGACAACCCGTGAAGGCGGAGCACGATACATCCTCCCTCGGCGACGGCGGGGAGGAGCGGGACGCCCCCCGGATCGTCGCCGCCGCTCGGTCGGGCACCGCCGTCGCCCACAAACTCCGCAAACACCTCATCGATGATCAACACCGCACCGTACCGGCTGCACATGCCGGCGATCTCCGAAAGGATCCCTTCAGGAACGACGATCCCCGTCGGATTGTTCGGCGATATCACCACGACACCCCGCGCCCCGGACCTCAAGGCATCTTCGATCTCGCCCGGGTCCGGCAGAAAACCGGCGTGGGGCGCGCAGTAATAGGGGATCATTTCGACACCGGCATCCCGGGCGATATCCTCGAAGAGAGGGTACCCCGGAAGCGGCAGCGCCACGCCGGCAGGCCTCCCTGCTCCCTCACCGCGAAGGATACTGAACACGAGGTGGTACGAGACGCTGGACCCCGCGGTCACGACGACCTGGTCCACCTCCACACCGACTCCGCGTTCCCGGTAGAACTCCGCAACGCGACGGCGGATATCCTCCCCGCCCCGTCCGCTCGGGATGTATTCCGGGTTCCGTCGCCACATCTCCCACGCCAGGCGGTAGATCTCCTCGGATGGTGTGATGCCGGCGACGCGGAAACTGCTGTTACAGAGATCGATAACAGCCTCCCGCCCCCGGTCCCGGATGATGCGGATTCGCGCGCGCTCCAGCGCGTTCAGTTCGGACATTCCTCCGATTGTCCACCGGAGAGACTCTCATTACAATGGTTACGGAGAGAAGATGATCATCATACCCGCCATCGACATGATAGACGGTCGGTGCGTTCGCCTGCGACAGGGAGCGTACGACGATACAACGGTATACGACGACGACCCCGTCGCAACGGCTCAGCGCTTTTCCGACCTCGGCGCGGAGCGGATACACCTGGTAGACCTCGACGCCGCGGCAGGACGTGGGTCAAACAGAGAAACGATCGCCCGAATCCGACGGGCCGTTCCGTGCGTCCTCGAACTCGGTGGTGGTATCCGTGACGAAGACGCCCTTTCAGCGGCACTCGATCTCGGAATCGATTACGCCATAGTAGGAACGGTTCTCGCGAAAGACCCCGATCTCGTAGCCCGCTGGGCCGGCACTCGGGGAAAACAAATGATCGCTTCCATCGACGCACGGGAAGGAACGGTTCACGTCTCGGGGTGGCAGGAAGGAACCGGAATCGCCGCCACCGATCTCGCCGCCGTGGCGGGAAAGATCGGCGTTGCGGCGATCGAGTACACCGAGATCTCCCGGGACGGCATGCTCTCCGGTCCCGACGTCGCCGGGACGGTAGCGATCGCCGATGCGACGGACATACCGGTCATCCTTTCCGGTGGCGTTTCCCGAACAAAAGACGCCGATACGGTTCGAATCGAAGGGGCCGGACGCATCGCCGGTCTCATCGTCGGACGGGCGCTCTACGAAGGGCGGTTCGACCTCGCCGAAGCGATCCGGCGCGGCAAGCCGGGGAGACGAAGCCGGTGAAGTACGACGGTCTTGTGATTCGAGGACTCCACAACGCGGGTGATGCCGGCGAAATAGCCGACGTCGTTCTATGCAGCGAGAAAAGTCGCACAAAATCGGTGGAACAGGGAGAGCTTTGGATCGTCGATCCTGATACCCGCCGGGTACTCCCCTGGCGTGGCGGCGGTATCCACTTTGTCGGCCGCTTTCGTCGTGTCTCCGGCTGGTACGAAGTGGAGGTCGACGTTTCCTCCGAAACCATCCAGGAGGGGTCGACACTCCCCGGATCCGGGGACGAATCCGTTCCGCCTACCGTCATCGCAGATCCGCCCACCCCCACCGCGGATTCCCGGACAGCCGACTCCGTCCTTGCGGAACTCGCGGCCACGATCGCGAACCGGAGACGAACGATGCCGGAAGGATCCTACACGACCCACCTGTTTACGAAAGGACCGGACAAGATCCGGAAGAAGACCGGTGAAGAGGCGGTCGAACTGATACTCGCGCGAAGCAACGAAGAGCTTCTTTCCGAGGCGGCGGACCTCATCTATCACCTGATGGTTCTTCTTGAAGCGGAAGGACTCTCCATCACCGATGTGATCTCCGTCCTCCATCGGCGTCACCAGGCCGGGTAATTCGGAAAGCGGGGCCCACCGGTATGCGTATCGTGAACAGGAATAACCGGCCTGCAGAGCCTCCCCGTCACGGTTCCGTCGGTGTTCGTCTCGCCCGGTTCGCCCTTGTCGTACTTCTCCTTATCCCGTCGGCTCTCGCAGCACCCACACGGACCCATGCTCAGTCGGAGCACCATGTGCAAGAGACACAACGGGAGCAGCCACACCGCCCGGAGGAACCGGCGTCGGCGAAGCAACCCGGGCAACAGAAACGCACCGGTACCCTCGGCGTCGCTCTCGCCGGCGGCGGCGCCCTCGGATTTGCCCACCTCGGGGTGATCCTCGTGATGGAAGAACTCGGCATCTCCCCGGACTACATCTCCGGTGCGTCGATCGGGAGCATCGTCGGCGCCCTCTACGCCGTGGGGTACACCGGTGAGGAGATGCTGAAGGTTGTCGAATCCGTCGAATGGGACGACGTTCTGTTCGACCAGCCCCTCCGGACAAACCTGACCGTCGAGGCCCGGGAAGCCACCCGGCGATACCGCCTCTCGACGCAGTTCAACCGTGGGCAACTCGTGACACCGTCAGGGGTCTCCCCGGGACAACGGGCGACGGAATTTCTCGACCGCCTCCTCACCTATGCCGCCGGCGTCGACGATTTTCGTGACCTTCCCCGACCGATCGGGATCGTCGCCACCGACCTCGTCTCGGGGGGCGATGTGGTTTACACCACGGGGGACCTGAAAAGCGCCGTCCGCGGGAGTTTCGCCGTCCCCGGCGTGTTTACCCCCCTCTACTACGATGGCCGCTACGTCATCGACGGCGGGTGGAGCAACAACCTCCCCGTCGACGTGGTTCGCGACCTCGGGGCGGACCACATCATCGCGATCGACCTCTTTGATTCAGATCGCAGCATCGAGGAGCTCCAGGACATCCCGACGATCGTGGAACAGTCGGGGATCATCCTCAGACAGCAACGTGTCGATGCAAACGCCGCCCGGGCGGATGTGTTGATCACTCCGGATCTGCACGGGTACACCCCCGCCGATTTTGACCGGGCTCTCGAACTCGTCGAGATAGGACGCTCCGCGGCGGAGGCGCGGCGGGAAGACCTGATCGCCCTCCGGGACACAATCGCGAATGAGCGAACCGATGCGAAAACGGACACCCCCGTCCTCGGTCCGCAACCCGAGGCGTATCACCTGGAGACGGTCCGCATCTACGTCCAGCCGGACCGGCAATCAACGGAGGCGCTGGACCTCCTCCGAAGCTCTCTCGAAGGAACGGAACGCACCCTTTCCGAGATACGGGACGCCGTGTACCGCTTGTACGACCAGGGAGGGTTTGAGTACCTCTCATACGACCTCTCCCCCGACCGCCCCGACGACTCCTCCGATGCCTCCGGGGACACCCCGACCGAAGAGGTCCGCCCCGCGTCCCTCGATATCTATGCGGTCCCGGAAAAGCAGTACCGCTCGGAGGTGCAACTCGGCTTTGGTGTACGGATAATCTTCGACGGAACGCCCAACAACCGCTCCGTCCTCCACGGTAACTACTCGTCACTCGTCGGTGCAGGTGATCGTTTCCGGTTGGAAAGTGACCTCTGGATCACTGAGGTTGCCCAGGCGCGCCTCGCAATGACCGCCCGCATCCTCGGTCCCATCCGGTTCGGCGTCGCCGGGTACAACCTCGCGCCACCATTAATCCGGTACGACAACCGCACCGTCGAGGCGCTCTACCTCCAGCGCCGTACCGGGGCCGAGGCAGGGTTCGAGCTCCCCCTCTTCCAACGGGCAACCCTCGGTCTCGGCGGATTCATCGAACACTTTGCCCTCGACCACGTCCAGGGTTCGCGCCCCATCGAGGAGTTCCAGGCCCAGCGTCTCGGTATCAACGCACGGGTTCACTACGATACCCTGGACCGTGCGTTCTTTCCGACCCGCGGCGGCGAAGCGGCGGTCTCCTACCGGCAACGATTCGACGACGAAGACCGCGCTATAACCGGCCGCCTCGCCTACTCGGGGCGACGCTTCTTCCCCCTCAGTGAACGGTTGAATCTTCAGCTTCGCCTCGAAGGCGGAAGCGACCTCAACTCGGACCTCCCCCCCTACGAACAGTACGTCATCGGCGGCGGAGAACTGTTCGAGGGATACTATTACCAGGAACTTTCCGGAAACCACATCCTCACCGTCGGCGGCGACCTCCGGTGGTCCCTCTTCCGTCTGCCCCTTGGTGTCGGTGAGTCGGTCTATCTCAGGGCCGGAGGGAACATCGGTCGCATCTGGGACGAAACGTTCGACGCGTTGGACAATACCGACTGGGTCTGGGGCGGCCGCCTCGGCGTCGCCGTCAACACCGGACTTGGCGAACTCAACATCGCTTACGCGATCAACGACGAGGCACGGAGCATCGTCTACGTCCTCCTCGGACCTGCGTACACCTTCGGGGGAAACGGGTATCAGTGGTAATTCGAACTGACGTTCTGCGGAGCTCCCGGATGTGATCCCCTCGGCACTACCCGCCTCCCGGGATTCTCTTCCGGGGGGCACTTATCCCCGGCGTACCGCCTCGGCGATCAGCTCGCCCATTGCGTCCGTACCGATCACCGTGTCACCGGCGCCGGCGATATCGCCGGTGCGGTACCCGCCGTCGAGAACCGAGGTAATAGCCGCGAAGATCGCGTCGTAGGCGGCATCGAGGGCAAAACTGTACTTGAGCATCATCGCCGCCGAGAGGATCTGCGCGATCGGGTTGGCGATCCCCTTCCCGGCGATATCCGGAGCGCTCCCCCCGGACGGTTCATAGAGGCCGAAGCTCCCCTCGGCGAGGCTCGCGCTGGGCAACATCCCGAGACTGCCGGTGAGCATCGCCGCCTCGTCGGAGAGGATATCGCCGAACATGTTCCCCGCGAGGATCACGTCGAACTGTCGCGGGTTCCGGACAAGCTGCATCGCCGCGTTGTCCACGTACATATGGCTCAGCTCCACGTCGGGGTAGTCCGCGGCGACGGCGGTCACGATCTCCCGCCAGAACACCATCGAGTGAAGAACGTTCGCCTTGTCGATCGAACACAGCCGCGGCGGTTTCGACGTTGCTGGTCCGCTCGCCCGTGCCCGGGCAGCTTCGAAGGCGACCCGGGCGATCCGCTCGATCTCGCTCTTGTGGTACACCAGTGTATCGTACGCCCGGGGATCGACGGCATCGTCGTCACGACCCTTCGGGGTGCCGAAGTAGATCCCCCCGGTCAGTTCCCGAACCACCAGCACATCGAGCCCTCCGACGAGGAGTTCCCCCTTGAGGGGAGAGGCGTGGGCAAGTTGGGGAAAGACGATCGCCGGCCTGAGATTCGCAAAGAGTCCGAAGATCTTCCGCAGCGGCAGAAGGGCACCCCGTTCCGGCTGTTGCTCCGGAGGCAGATGCTCCCACTTCGGCCCCCCTACCGACCCGAAGAGGATCGCGTCGCTCTCCCGGCAGACCTGCACCGTCTCATCCGGCAGTGCCGACCCGTGACGATCGATCGCGACACCGCCGACGTCCGCCTCGCGAAAGGTGAAGCTCTCACCAAACCGCTCCTCAATCGCAGCGAGAACCCGCCGCGCCTGGGCCATCACCTCCGGGCCGATCCCGTCACCAGGCAGTACCGCTATCGTCTTGCTCATTGCCGTATCGTACCGGTGGCGGTCAGTTCGATCAACACGACCTCCTCGCTTCGGTAGCCGCCCCAGATCGTCAGATCGCTTTCATCGGGACTCTCTCCGCGGATGTAATACCCCTTCAGAAGCTGCAGATTCTCAAGGAGAACGTCCTCGAACTCGGAGTAACTCCCGGGACGGCGATCCCGGACGACCTCGTCACCGAAAAGCGAGCCCTCCTCGAAGTTGTACGCCTCCTTCGGGGAGTTCGTGTCCGGACGATACCGGTACGTCCCGGTGATCGAATTCTCGGGCCCCTGCACGAAGAGAGACCCGTCGGGATGAAACTCGATCCACACCGGCCCGTCTACCGGTGTGAGGGTCCGCATATCTCCGTGCAAACGGGAGAGACTCCATCGGGTACCTACCAGCGGGGCGTGCCCGAGGGGTTTCGGTTCCGCCTCGGGTTCCGGTTCAGCCGAAGGAGGAGGCGTCGGTGCCGGTACGGGATCGATCGCGATCGGCGGTGGAATCGGCGACGGGGGGAACGTCTCGGGATCCCCCGCACATCCGAGTGATACAAAAGCAATGAAGATCGTGATCATCACGACTCCCGTCAGGGAGGCTGCAGTTCTCATACCGTAGATTTACGGCGGATCGGAGAAATGTGGTGAGAGAACGGGTGATAGTTTTGGCAACATTTCGGGATTCGTGTATAATACAGAGAGAATCAGGTACAAACGTCGGAGTCAAACGATGAGAACACAGAGACCACGCCGTCATTCCCCGGTATTTTCCGTCTGCCTCATACTGATGATACTTGTGGCAACGGGCGTACCCGCCCAGAGCCTTCCCCGGGTAGGCATCGCCCCTCTCCTCAATAACTCCGACGACGCCAACTCGGAAACCCTCGCGGAAGAGATCTCCCATACGATCAACGTCAACCTCGATATCCTCGGCGGCTACGAGGTGGAGCCGATTCTTCAACCCCTGCGAAACACGACGCCGGCGTCTCTCGATTCCTTTGCTTCCCGCAACGGATACGACAATGTGATCTTCGGCTCGATCTCCCAGCCCAACGCGCGCACTACCGAGTTCCGGGTTGCGATGTTCGACCGCGCCGAGGGTGCGATCGTCTACGACAACACGTGGCAGATCACCTCGGTTTTCGAGATCTTCGACACTGCAGACATTATCGTCGAGGCGATGCTCGACCAGTTCTCCGACG
>JBKHFT010000122.1:0-9813 GCA_046540055.1 Alkalispirochaeta sp. | reverse complement strand
ACACGCCCGCTCCCGTTGACGACGGGCGGCGCCGCTCATATCATGGGCGACCATGAAGAAACGCTTGATTACCAGCGCGTTGCCCTACGTGAACAACATTCCCCATCTCGGAAACCTGATCCAGGTTCTGTCGGCAGACGTCTTTGCCCGCTTCTGCCGGAGCCGTGGATACGAGACGTTCTACGTTTGCGGTACCGACGAGTACGGGACCGCTACCGAGACGCGGGCCCGCGAAGAGGGTGTGACGCCGCAGGAGCTGTGCGATCGCTACCACGCGATCCACACCGATATATACGAGTGGTTCGAGATCGCCTTCGACAAGTGGGGGCGCACCTCGACACCGGAACACACGCAGGTTACCCAGGATATCTTTCTCAAGCTCCACGCTGCGGGGTACATCAAAGAGAAGACGATCGAGCAGCTCTACAGCGAGGCGTCGCAGATGTACCTCGCCGACCGCTACGTTCTCGGAACGTGCCCCCACTGCGGGTATGAAGACGCCCGGGGGGACCAGTGCGAGAACTGCGGGAAGCTCCTCGATCCGACGGACCTGATCGATCCCCGCAGCGCGATCGACGGCACGAAGCCGGTGGTCCGGGAGACAACGCACCTTTACATTGATCTCCCGGCGATCCTGCCGAAGCTCCAGGAGTGGATGTCACGGGCAAGCGTCGAGGGGAGGTGGGCGCGCAACGCGGTCCAGATGACCCAGGCGTGGATTCGCGACGGCCTCCGGGAACGGGCGATCACCCGGGACCTCAAGTGGGGTATCCCGGTACCTCTTGAAGGGTTCGAAGACAAGGTCTTTTACGTCTGGTTCGACGCGCCGATCGGGTATATCTCGATGACCGCGGCGCACACGGAGATGTGGGCCGAGGAGTGGTGGAAGAATCCCGATGAGGTGGAACTGTTCCAGTTCATCGGGAAGGACAATATCCCCTTCCACACGGTGATCTTTCCGTCGAGCCTCCTCGGGAGCGGCGACAACTGGACCCTTCTGCATCATATGTCGAGTTCGGAGTACCTCAATTACGAGGGCGGTCAGTTCTCGAAGAGTAAGGGGATCGGCGTCTTCGGTACCGACGCCCGGGACACGGGTATTCCCGCCGATGTGTGGCGCTTCTACGTCTTCTACAATCGTCCCGAGACGAGCGACTACACCTTCACCTGGGACGACTTTCAGGAGAAGGTGAACGGTGAGCTGATCGGAAACCTCGCAAACCTGGTGAACCGGACGCTCACTTTTGTGAGCCGATACTTCGACGGGGCGGTACTCTCCGCCGGTGGACGCGGCGACGCTTCCGGGGAGTTCTGGAGTGAGGTGCGGCAGCGGGAAGCGGCGATCACCGACAAGTTCGAGTGGGCCGGGCTCCGGGATGCGTTCCGGCAGATCTTCGCCCTCTCGAGTTACGGAAACCGCGTTTTTCAAGCGGCTGAGCCGTGGAAGACACGAAAAGAGGACCCCGCCGGAACCCATGCGCTGCTGAGTGATCTGGTCTATCTGATCCGGGATCTGGCTATCCTGGTGGAGCCGTACATCCCGGGAACGGCGCGGCGCCTTCGGGGGATGCTGGGGGTCGGAGAGCTCTCGTGGGCGGATCTCGGAAGCACCGACGGGGTCACCGCGATCGGAGCACCGGAGATTCTCTTCGAGCAGATCTCCGACGAGGTGGTCGCGGAGATGCGGGCGCGATTCAGCGGGAGCCAGGCGGAACGGGCGGCCCGCGCGGCGGGAGAAGGAACAGGAACGGAGATGAATACGAAGGAGACAGTGAAAAACGGGGGTGCCGACGCGGAAGCGACAAAGTCACCGGAAGAGCTCTTTGCCGAGAAGATCGAGCTCCGGGCGGCGAAGATCGTGAAGGTCGAACAGCACCCCGAGGCGGACAAACTCTACATCGAGACTCTCGACGACGGCACCGAGGAGGGACGGACGATCGTCTCCGGCCTCGTGCCCTACTACAAACCGGAGGAGCTCCTCGACCGGACGATCATCGTCGTCGCCAACCTCAAACCGGCAAAACTCCGGGGTGTGAAGAGTCACGGAATGCTTCTCGCCGCGAGCGCAAAGAGCGGCGACGGGGACGACGCGGAGGAGATCGTGGATGTCCTCTTCGTGGACCACGTCGCCCCGGGAACGCGGATCGCTCTTGAGGGTGCCCCTGCGGAAACTGTCGACGAGAACGGCGAGGTACCGCATTTGCCGCGACTGAAGATCGACGATTTTTTCGCCGTTCCGATCCGCGCCGTAGACGGGGTGGTTCGGGTAGGGGAGACGCCCCTCGTCGCAGGGGACCGCCCGGTTACGACGGGGACCGTACAAAACGGCGCGGTGGGATGACCGACCGGGGGGGCGCCGGACGTTCCGGGCCCGTCGAGCGTTTCGACGGTGAGACCCCCTCGCTCCTTCAGAGCGAGTGGTGGCGCCGGGTCAAGGCGGCCGGGGGGTGGCGCGCCGTCGCGACGGACCCGAGCGTCCTGCAACGAAAAGTCGGTCCCTTCACCCTTGCCTACGCACCCCACGCGTTCGAGGGAAACGACAACGGAGCCCGCGCCGGAAGCGACAAGAACGCCCGGGGCCACAACAGCGCCGCCGGCGACGAGGCGCGCGCCGGAAGCCACAACAGCGCCGCCGGCGACGGAGCCCGCGCCGGAAGCCACAACAGCGCCGCCGGCGACGGAGCCCGCGCCGGAAGCGGCGACCTCGACGAGATCACCGCGGAGTTCCGGGATATCGGGCGCCGGAGCGGAGCGACCCTCGTCAGGTGGGACGTGCCCTGGCACCGGGACGATCGTCTTGCGGCTGCCCTGCGGGAGCTCCGATGGCGCCCGGCGCCGATGCGGGTGCAGCCGCCGGATACGGTGATTGTTCCTCTCGACGGGTCCCCCGAGGAGATCCTGCGGCGGATGAAGTCGAAAACGCGGTACAACGTCCGCCTTGCGGGGAAGAAGGGCGTGTCCGTCACGGTGGCGACAGGGACGGAGCTCCTCGCGGCGCTCCCGGAATGGTACCGCCTGTACCGGGAGACCGCGCTGCGCGACCGGATCACGATCCACTCCGAAGGGTACTACCGCCACGTCGTCGAGAGCGCCGAGGCGATGCGCGCCGAGGGACGCCCCGCGCCGGATCTCTCGCTGTATGTCGCCCGGCACGAGGGAGACCTCCTGGGGGGCATCATCGTCTCCTCCTGGAGCGGTACGAGCACCTATCTGTACGGCGCAAGTTCGAATACCAAACGGAACCTGATGGCGAACTATCTCCTCCAGTGGGAGGCGATGCAGGGAGCGATCGGTCGCGGCGATTTCGCCTACGATCTCTTCGGAATCCCCGAGAGCGACGATCCTGATCACCCGATGCACGGGCTGTACCGCTTCAAGACCGGCTTCGGCGGCGAGATCGTGCACCGCGCCGGTGCATGGGATCTGCCGATCGATACCGTCGGAACCGCCGCGTATCGGACCGCCGAACGGGTCCGGAAGTGGTACTATTTCCGCTTCCGGAAAGCAACCGGGGGAAGGACGCGATAAGATGACGTCTGTGAAGGACCACCGGACCGACCACCGGACCGACCACGGGACCGACCACCGGACCGACCACCGGACCGCCGCGGTACATAGCAGCCCGTTATCGTTTCTGCCCGCCGGTGTGCCGGTGGGTTTCGTATCGGTCGTCGTCCTCGGGGCCCTCGTCCTGGCGGTGCTCGTCCTCGGGGGGTGCCGTACCACCACGGGGCTTGCCGAAGAGGAGCGCCCCCGGGTGGATGCAGCGGCAACGGAGGAGCGCACGGTGACCGGGACGGAACGGGTCGTCACGATCGATCCCGGAATACTCGATCCGAAGGATGTCGCGGAGATCGTGATCGAGGTGTATCGCGATGAGGTCGCCGTGGCGACCTACCGCGTCGCTCCCGCCGGGGATGATCTTTCTTTTCCTCTGCCTCTCGAGGGACTCGAAGACGGTGAAGAGTACCGGTTCAGTTTCACACTGGTGATGCGGGACGGGACGGAGTATCCCGTTGCCGGGGAGCTTCTCCGGCGTCTCACCCTGGGTATCCCGATCCCGTCGGTTTCGCCGGTAGAGCTTTCGGCGTTCAATCCGCGACCGTATCTCGTCTGGAATGAGGTGCCCCCGGAGCGCTCCGGTGCAGACGAGTCCGACGACGGCGCCGCCGAACCGGGGATGGAAGGAACGATTCTGGAGGTGTACCTCGGCGACGCCCGGACGGCAGCGTATACCGCCACCTTGGCGCCGGGAGAGGACGGACATCGCGTCGACAACGCCCTCGTCGACGCGGAGGCGATCCGTCGCGGAACGCCGGCGCAGTGGCGGGTGCGATACGTCGCGTTCGGTGGCGTTCTCGGCGGGTGGTCCGAGTGGGGACGACTGCGTTTTACCGAGGAGGTCGAACCTCCTCGGCCGTTGACCCTTCACTCCGACGTTCCCTCAGTCGTCGATGCGCCCGCCCTCGTCTGGGAGGAGATCTCCGGGGCGATCGCGTACACCGTGGAGGTAGCGACCGGGGGCGACGGCACCCCCGGTACGCCGACACGGGAGTTCGACGTTTCCGAACAGCGGCTGCTCCTTGATCCCGATGCGGTGGCGGACCTCTTTGCCGAAGAACCGGGCACGACGGTCCGTTGGCGCGTCCGCGGCCGGAACGAGACGGGGAACCGTTCGGTCGCCGGCGAGTGGCACCGGTTCACCTATCGCCCGCTCCTCTCTGCGGTTGTGCCGATACTACCGTCTTCCGTTGCGGATGAACCGGGAGCGGTCGTGGTTGTCGGGGCGTCGAGCGCGCCGGAGGCGGACGAGACACCTCCTGCGCGAATGCCGCTCCCGGTGGGGTATGGAATGACCCGGTCCGAGATGACCACCGAGGTGGTCGCAGCCCTCCTCGATTTCGCTCTTGTCGCGGGAGAGGCAACGGTGGTCGCCGACGGAGATGGCGACCGCTTTGTCGTCGATGCGACGTCCGGTCTGCCCCTCCTCGGTCTGGACCGTCTCGACTTCGGGGACCAGTACACGATCGAGGTGACCGAATCGGTAGACGTCCTTGACGATGGGGAAGGTGGAAGTGGGGCCGCTCCGGGGGATGTTGTTCCGTCGGCCCCGGTGATCGCCCCTGGGGACGCCGTTCCGTCGACAGTAGCACCGCCGCGTCTCCGCCCCGCGTCGGGATACGCAGCGCACCCCGCCGTCGGGGTGACGTGGTACGGCGCGGTGACGGTGGCGAATCTTCTCTCCCGGTTCGAGGGGCGTCGCGAGGCGTACCGGTTTGAGCCCCCCTCAGAGGCGGAGGACGATGCGTCCCCCGAGGTGCTTCTCGATATCTCCGCCGACGGGTATCGCCTGCCGACGGAGGCCGAGTGGGCGTTCGCCGCCTCCCTGGAGCGGCGTATCCCGCCACGTGTTTCCTTCGACGCCGTTGCCCCCCCCGAATCGGACGGTTCCTCCAACGACGGGAGCTCCGCCGTGGCTCTTCCGTTCATCGTAACCGAAGACCGAACGATCGGTCCCGTAGAGATCCGAAGTATCAACTACCTGCGCAGCGGCGACCGGTGGGAAGCGGTCGCGTCGCCGTATACGGAAAACGGCGGGCCCACCTCCCCGGTTGGAGCACTTGGTACCGCCAATCCTGCGGGACTCGTCGATCTCTTCGGGAACGTCTGGGAGTGGACGGGGGACTGGTACGATCCGGCGTGGTACCGGCGGGCCGGGGAGGATGAGGCGACGGCTGCACCGGCCGAGGGGGCCGATCCTGCCGGGGAGGGCGCCGATCCGGACGTCGAGGGCGCCGATCCTGCCGGGGAGGGACCGAGAGAGCCTTGGCCCCTTGCGCTGGGACCGATGGAACCCGTTCCCGATGTGTACGGTCGGGAGTTGCGGGTTCTCCGCGGGAGCGCCTGGAACACGCCTCGGGAGGATCTGCGTCCCCCCTCGCGCGGCGCGTTCTCACCGGACGCAACGAGTCACAGCATCGGGTTCCGTCTCGTCAGGACGTTACCCCCATCTCCCGTTCCAGCTTCTCGTAATAATTGATCACCTTCCTGACGTACTCGCGTTTCTCCGGGTACCGCTTGTACGAGAAGGAGCGCTTGAATCCGTAGATGATGATATTCCGCAGTTGCGTAGGGGTGATCAGGAAGTTGTTGACCGCCAGCTCGATCTCCTGCGTTACGGTGGTGTGCGAGACGAGTCGGTTGTCGGTGCAGAACGAGACGGACAGTTTGTTCTCAAGCATCTTTCCGAGGGAGTGGTCGGTAACCGTCCTGATGTCCGGGGCGGTCTGGAGGTTGCTCGTCAGACACACCTCGATCGTGGTGCGATGGTCGGCGATGTAGTTCACAAGTTGCTCGATATACCGGTTCCGATCGACGATCTTCTCGTCCCGGATGTGGTCGGGATCGAAGAGGCGCATCCCGTGACCGATCCGGTCGGCGTGGAGCTTGGTGATCGCCTGGAAGATCGACTCCGGTCCGTACGCCTCGCCGGCGTGTACCGTCTTTTTCAGGAAGTGCTCATGAACATAGTCGAACGCTTCTTCGTGGTCACCGGCGGGGTACCCGTGCTCGCTTCCGGCAAGATCGAAGGCCACCACCTGCACGTCGCTTTCGTCCCGAAGCTGCACCGTCGCCCTGGCGAGTTCACTCGAGGCCATCCGGATGATTTCCGTCGGGTTCGAGTAGCTGTGTACCACAGAGAGAGCACGGTAGTACCGGGAGAAGTTGGGGGCGAAGAAGCGCATCGCGATCACG
Source organism: Alkalispirochaeta sp. (assembly GCA_046540055.1). GTDB lineage: Bacteria > Spirochaetota > Spirochaetia > DSM-27196 > Alkalispirochaetaceae > Alkalispirochaeta. Next base: position 3,057 of record JBKHFT010000122.1, on the reverse strand, counting down.
ATGATGCCGTAGTCGAACTCCGGTTCATCCTCGGGGAGGGACCTGTTGATCTCGCTCCGGGCGCGGCGGAGACCGCCGTCCACGGCGTGCATCACCTGGGAAAACGAGAGGTCGTCGCTCATGTGCAGCTGCGGCGCAAACCGGACCTCGAGATGCCGGACTCCCTCGGCGAAGTTGTCCATAGCGAGCTCGTATGATACCTGCTCGAGATGCTCCGCCCGCTGGAGTACTTTGTTCGTCAGACCGAACCCGCGGAGGTATTCGTCGAGATTCGCGTAACTCGGTTTGAACACCAGTTCGTTGAGTCCCTCCGGCGTATACGACGGAAGGTCTATCTTCTCCTCTTTGGCGATATCGATCAGCGTCTGTTCCCGAAGACTCCCGTCGAGGTGGACGTGGAGGTCGGTCTTGGGGATCTTCTTTACAAATTCGGCGGGATAGTGTGTCATTCCTCTATCATAGACGTGATCGTAACACCACCGCTACCGCAAAGTTCCGGGACACTCCGCAATTTTTCGCGTTCCACCCAGAGGTGGCGATTCATCGCGGTGTTCGTGATCGCTCCGATTCTGCCGCACGCCGTGTTCCCGGAAGATGTGGAGCTGCGACTCAACTCCTTTCCACCCGATACGGAAGTATCCCTCGTTTCCCCCGGAAACGGCCGGTACCGCCGGGTTCTCGAAGCCGAAGGCCGGGAGGATCGGTGGCGGGTGTTTCCTGCCGTTCCCGATACCGCGGTGATCGAGCTGCGCGCCCCCGGGTACGCTCCCCGGCGAATCCATCTCGCAGCGGCAACCGTTCGTGATGAGGTCGTCTCGATCGAGGAACGTCTGATCCCCGAGGGGGGGCCCCTCTCCCTCGTTGCGGAGGCTCCCGCCGGCGCATCGCCGAAAAGCGTCGCCTTCATCGGCCACGACCGCCTTGTGGTTCCCCTTCTCAGGGGAGATGGAGCCGATCTCTACCGGATCGTCGAGGATCGCTGGGGCGGGGTGACCCTCGAGCGGACGGGTCGCCTCGATCCGCCCCCGGAGTTCGTTGCCGAAACGGGCTTCGTGGAGCCCCTCGTGCTTCCCCGAACGGGGGAGATCTGGGTGTCGCAGATGAACGCCGCGACGGTTCATCGTTTCGACGGCACCGACGGAAACCATCTCGGGAGTTATCCCTCCGGTGGGGGGTGGCCCAAGGTCCTTGCCCCCGACCCGGAGGAACGCACGATCTGGGTGGCGAACTGGTCCGGCGAGAACGTGGTGCGCATCGATCGTCGCAGCGGCAGGATCCTCGATTCGATCGACCTCGACGGTCAACCCCGGGGCATCGCCGTCCGTGACGAAGGCCGGACCCTCTGGGTGTGTATCTTCTCCTCCGGAGAGGTTGTACGGGTGGACACCGTTGCGAGGCGTGTCACCGACCGGATCGGACCCGACGTCGGCGCGGCGCGCCATATCGTGCCGTCGCCACGCTCCCGGATGCTCTACTTCTCAGATATGTACCACGGGACGGTGAACGTGCTGGACCCGGTGGAACGGACGGTGATCGCCTCCCGTCAGGTCGGGATCAACGTCAACACGATCGCCTTCGATCCTGAGGGGCGATTTCTCTTCGTCAGCGAGCGGGGGCGGAACAACCGGGAGAGCTATCTTCTGCCGGGGCCGGAGTTCGGACGAATCATCGTTCTCGACCCGGAGACGCTGGAACCGATACAGGAGATCTACGGCCGACACCAACCGACGGGACTCGCCGTCTCTCCCGACGGTCGCTACCTCGCCGCAACCGATTTCCTCGACGACAACGTCGCGCTCTACCGTCTCAACCGGGAATAGCGATCTCCGGGAGTTCACGGACGATCTCGATGAACCGTCGACCCCGGTCGAACTCGTTCCGGAACATCCCGAAGGAGGCGCACCCCGGGGACAGGAGAATGACGTGCCCGGCGCCGGTCGTATCGCCTGCGTCCCGGGTGCCTTCCATGAGGCGTGTTACCGCCTCCTGGAGGCTGTCGGCGATAAACCACCCGGTGACCCCCTTGTCGGTACACCCCTCGGCGATCCGCTCCGTTGCGGTGCCGGCGAGGAGGGCGACGTGACCTCCCGTCCGGACCGCCGCCTCAATTGCCCGGACGAGAGGTGCCGGATCCAGACCTTTGTCGCTGCCTCCGGCGATAAGGTGGACCACCGTTCCCGGCTGATCGGTCGCGTAGGCGACGACGGCGGCTTCCGCCGCTTCGGGAATCGTCGCAGCGGTGTCATTGACGAAGCGGACCGTGGCGATCGTCCGAACCGCTTCCATCCGGTGAGGTACCCCGGGAAACGATGCGACCCCGGCGGTAACCGTCTCGGGGGGGACGCCGACGTGAAACGCAGCCTCCACGGCGATCGCGAGATTGATGCGATTATGGATACCCGGAAGGGGCAGGCGATCCGGCAGAACGTATCGCCCCGAGGCGTTATCGTGTCCACTATCGTCGTTCCCGGGATCCACGGTGATCACCCGTACGGAAGGATGGTTCCTCGCGAGGTCCGCGATGAAGCTCGGGGTCCATCCGTTTCGGGCTGAGAGAATGCAGATCGCGCCATCCGGGAGGTGCCGATAGATCTCGCGCTTGTCGTCGACGTACCGTTCCATCGAGGCGTAGTAATCCTGATGATCCTCGAAGATGTTTGTGATCACCGCCACCGCGGCGGGCACAACGGGGTGGAGCACTGATCGCGGAAGAGACGCCGGGAGGTGGCTCGTGTCGCGATCGTTGTGGCGGCGGCAGAACGCGAGGTCCCCGAGCTGGAACGACGAGAGCTCGAGAACGACGGGAACGTCCGGGCCGATCTCGCCGACGAAGTCGAGGGGAGAAATCGTGATATTCCCTCCGAGACGCGTCTGCGGGTGGTGGGTCCCGATGATGTGCGCCGCGGCGGAGCTGGTGGTGCTCTTGCCCTTTGTACCGGTTATCGCGACGAGAGGCGGCGGGACGGTATCTGACGCACTCCGACCGTCGCCCGCCGCGATCCGCTCGTCGCCCGCCGCGATCCGCTCGTCGCCGTTCGAACCGTGCCGGTCACCGAG
>JBKHFT010000121.1:0-9882 GCA_046540055.1 Alkalispirochaeta sp. | reverse complement strand
ATCGGGCGGGTCCGGATACGCGGAGGCGCCGCGGTGTCGTTCGTGGCGACGGCGGCGCGGGGCGGATCGCCGCCGGAGACGGTCGTCGCTGCAGGCGCCGCCGTCGTCACCGTCCCGTCGAGGAGAAGGAACGGTAGCACCGTCTCCCGGTAGGGAAGCATCCCGGCGATGTTACCGCCGAGGGTGATCGAGTTCCGGACCGTTCGGTCCGCCACGCCGGCAGCGCAGTGACCGAGGAGCGCAAAGGCACCAGTGTCCGCGATCTCGTTCAGCTGGAGGGCGGCGCCGAACCTTCCTGAGGCCACCGGGTTGGCGTCGGTGATCCCGGGGTCGGTCGCGATGGCGGCCCCACCGGCGTCGGCCGGGTCGGCCGCGGTGCTGCGGGCAGCGCCGGGGGCGCGCCGTTGTACCGCCCCCACCCGCGTCTCCGGTACGCTTTTGTAGTCGATGAGTACGTCGGCGGCAAGCTTGTTGTCCCTGGCCATCGTGACGATCTCCGTCCCGCCACCAAAGTAACGCGGGGTCTTCCCCTCCGCGGTTGCCTCACTCCATGCGGCGATCGCCTCGGCCGCCGTCGCTGCCTGTACGTAGTCCACGTCGAAGGGAATCATCGCGGCCCTCCCTGCTGTTCTTCCTTCTGCGAAGCGCCGTGCGTCAGCCGCCACAGGTACTCCGGGGTGATCGGAAGTCTGTGTACCTGCCGGCCGATCGCCCGGGAGACCGCCGCGGAGAGGGCGCCGGGCATCCCGATAATCCCCTGCTCGCCGAGCCCCCGGGCACCGAAGGGGCCGTCCCCCTGGGGGGTCTCGACGAAATCGACGATATACTCCGGGTGCTCGCCGTAGCGGAGGAGCTTGTAGTCCCGGAGCTTGCCGTTCACGACGTGCTCCCGGGAATCGAATTCGAAGGCCTCCCGGGTGGAGTACCCGATTCCCATCGCCATCGCGCCGACGACCTGTCCACGGGCGAGGTCGGGGTTGATCACCCTGCCGACATCCATCGAACACACCCCTTTGAGTACGCGGAAGGAACCGTCTTCGGGGTCGACCTCGATCTCGACCCCCATCGCTCCGAGGGTCCACTCCAGCCCGGGGCGCCCCTTCCCCGTCTCGGGGTCGATGTGACTCAGGTGGCGGGCGATGTACTTTCCCCGGCCGATCACGGGACCGCCGATCGCGTTTCCGTCGGGATAGACGTATCCGAGGACAACGTCCGCCAGGGCGAGACCCTGCTCCGGATCATCCCGGAGAAACACGCGCCCCCCCGCCACCTCGAGGTCCTCTTCGGGGGCTCGGAGGGGAGCCGAGGCGATCCGCTTGATCTGCACCACCGCGTCGTCCACTGCTGCGATCGCCGCCCGGCCGACCATGAAGAGGGTGCGACTCGCCGCACTGGTCCAGTCATGGGGGGAACGGTCGGTCATCACCTCCCGAACGACGTGTACCTCTCGGGGGTCGGTCCTGAGGCGTTCCGCGACGATCTGGGCGAGACCGGTGTGGATCCCCTGCCCCATCTCGACGGCGCCGGTGATCACGTTCGCCGAACCGTCTTCGTTGAACGTCACCATCGCCCCGGCATCGGTAAAGGTCGGGATCGCCGGCGCCTTCCAGTAGCACGAGAGTCCCTTTGCGCGGATCACCCGGCGCCCGTCCTCCGAGGTCGTCTCGGTACGGGCTCCGTCTTCCCAGTTGATGTGGCGGGACACGCGGTCGATACACTCCCGAAGGTTTCCGGTATTGGCGTCGAGAACGTCCTGGGAGGGTGTCGTGTCCCCTGCGGCGATCGCGTTTTTCCGGCGGAGCTCCACCGCGTCGATGCCGAGTTTCTCCGCGAGGATCTCCATCGCCCGTTCGATCGCGTAGCTCATCTCGATATGCCCGAATCCGCGATAGGCGGTAGCGAACGGATGATTTGTGTAGACGCAGTAGCTGTCGGTCTTGAGGTTCGGGATGTTGTAGGGGCCGCTCGAGGCGTACCCGGCGGCGCGGCTCACGTTCACCGCGTAGTCGGCGTACCCGCCGGAGTCGAAGAGAAACTCGATCTCTCCGGCGGTAATCGTTCCATCCCGTTTCGCGGCGAGTTTCACCGTCGCCTCCAGGCCGGGACCGCCGGGAGAGGCGAGGATATCCTGCTCCCGACCGTTGGCGACGCGCACCGGTCGTCCCCCCAGGGCGCGGGAGAGCAGGTACGCCAGCGGTTCGAGCTGGATACCCGCCTTCCCGCCGAAGCCGCCGCCGATCTCGGCGACCTGAATCACCAGTTTTCCCGGGGGGATGCCGAAGACGCGGCTCATGATCCCCCTCACGCCGTAGGGGCTCTGTGTCGAAGTGCGGATCACCACGGTGTCGTCGGCGCGGATCTCGGCGATCGCGATCCGGGGCTCCATCGCGGCGTGGTCCTTCGGGGGAAACCCGAAGCTCCCCTCGATCACCACGTCGGCGTCGGCGAAGGCGCGATCGGGGTCACCCTTCCTGATCCGGGTGTGGTGGGCGACGTTGCTTCCCGGCTCGGGAAGAATCGCCGGTATGTGGACGTACTCGTGCATATCGGGGTGGATGATCGGCGCCTCCGGCGCGATTCCCTCCCGGGGGCTGCGAACAACGGGCAGCTCGTCGTAGGTGATCCGGATCGTCGCCGCCGCTGCAAGGGCGGTCCGCTCGTCGTCGGCGACGACGGCCACCACCGGCTCGCCGTAATAGCGCACGCGATCCACCGCGAGGGCGGACTTGTCGCCGAGGTAGAGGCCTACCCGTTCAGGAAAGTCGCGTCCCGTAAACACCCCGCGAACACCGGGCATCGATCGCGCCGCCGCATCGTCGATTCCGAGGATCACCCCGTGGGCGGTTCTGCTGTTCACCACCGCGGCGTAGAGCATTCCCGGCACGACGTAGTCGTCGGTGAAGCGCGTCTTTCCGGTGGTCTTGTCCGGCGCGTCCTGCCGGGGGAAGCTCACTCCGAGGGCGGAGGCGGGGCCGGTGCTTGTCTCAACGCGTGTCGCGGCCTCGGTTGTCCCGGAAGCCTCGGTCTTATCGGAACCCATACAGACCCTCCTGAACGTCAAAAGATATCGTCACCCGGTCGATAGCGGCAATGACCGATCGGCCCGAGGTGCCGGTGGGCGAGGATCGATCAAGTGAACGGGACCGGAGTGTCACCGAATCGGGAACGGCCCGGTGTGTGGCCGCGTTCAGGGACGGTCGTCGGGCTTTCCCGGCGGGGACGGCGAGGTGTCGGGCGTATCTGTGGCGGAGGCGTATGTGTCGGGGGTATCAGTTGCCTGGGGTTCCGTGGCGGGAGACTCCGTGTCGGAAGACTCTTCGTCGTCGGTACTTGAAGCCTCCGCTTCGGCCGCCACCGCCCGCATCTCCCGAACGACGTCGAACATGTTCGGCACCCGCGTCCCGAAGGGCTCGGCGGGGCGCTGTTCCTCCGATGGTGTCCGAACGCGGTGGATCGTCATCTCCTCGGGCTCCCGGATCCGGACCTCCCTGTATCGTCCCGTCTCTTCGACGGTCGGTGTCTCGACGCCGCGGATCGAGGCGAGTACGACGTAGGCATCGATAAGGTCTCCCCGGACCTCGCATATCGTGTAGCGGTAGTAACAGTCGCCGCTCTCGAGGAGTTCCCGGATCGTCGCGTTCGCCGGTGCTTCCGGGTCTGCCTCGCTGCGGAGTCTGTGTCGCAGACCACCCCGCCAGGCGGCGCCCATCTTCAGAAGGCGGGGAATACGGGATCGCTCCAGGAAGTAGAGCTCCCATATTCCGGGCATCGAGGGCACAGCAGCGTTGATACGGTACCTCGACACCGGCTCCAGTGGCGACCATCCGATGGACAGGTACGCGATGTCCCGTCGTTCCCGTTTGGTGATCGTGGGCACGTCCCTCGTCATCCCGGGAGCACCCGTTCCGATGCGGTTGGCCGCAGGTCTTGTCGACGCGTCATCCCCGGACGAACCCTATCCGCGCCGCATCGTAAGCATCCGGATCGTACCCTGCAGTTCCTGAATCTGCCGCTTCTGGGCGCTCAACACTTCGAGAAACTCTTCCGCGTCGGAGTAGGAGCGCGCATCTTCCGCGGTCGTCTGGCTCGACAGCTCGGCGAGATCGTTCTGTCCCTCGATCCGCATCAGTTCGTAGGAGTCGGCGTACATCTCCGTCGCCAGGGCGAGGGTGGGAAATTCGGGGGACTGAATGATCTTCTGGGCAAGGCGATCGATCTCCACGCAGAAGAGACGATCCTCCTCATCCGCCGTGATCGGTCGCCGGGCGCGGTAGGTCGCGGAGATCTGCTCATCGTGAACCAGCAGGCCCAGCGCCTGCAGATCGACCCCGAGGTTCCGGTCAACCAGATCCCGGAGGCTCTCCGCGATGGAGAGGTCGTCGAGGTCCCGTACGAGATTCACCACGAGGAGGGGTTGAAGAAGATCGATGAATCGTTGCGCCTTTGCCGCCTCCGCGGGATCGATCTCGCCCATCGCCTCGATCACCGACGCGACCTTTACCGGATTGCCGGGACGCCGCTCCTTGATCTGTTTCCGGAGAAACCGCTCTACCTTCGTCTCTCCGGAAAAGGCGCGCTGCAGGAACCGGAACACCGCGTTTTTCATGAAGCTGTAAGCGTTGACGATCGCCCCGACGTGAGGGGAGGTGACGATGATCCCCGAATTGGAGATCAGAAAGAAATCGACAACGTTGTTGGAGGCTCCGGACCCGAGATCGAGCAGGACGTAATCCGCGTCAAGCTGCTCGATGTTACGAAGGATACTCTTTTTCTGGGCGAACCCGACGTTCGGCGTTCCCGCCACCAGGACGTCACCGGGAATAAAGCGAAGATTCGGATACGGCGTCGAGGCGAGGAGAGATTCGAAGTTCAGTTTACGATCGGAGAGGTAGTTGCCGACTCCGGGATTCTTGTTCTTGATCCCCAGGGCGGAGTGCAGGTTGGAGCCCCCAAGATCGAGATCGATGACGATCGTAGTGAAGCCGAGCTGACCGAGGCGAACGCCGAGGTTGGCGCAGAGCTCGGTCTTCCCGACTCCCCCCTTTCCTCCGGCGATCGGGATGATTTTAGCTGTACGCCGCTGGGTGATTACCATTTTTTTCTCTCCGTCCCCACCACAATAGCGTGTTTCTAAGGAATTGCAAAGAAATGCACCTGACAGCATGGGATATTCGTACTATAGTTGCCAATAGTGTCGAGTCTCGACGGGGTGGGACAGTCACGAAGCCGCGTGTTCCGGATCGATGAGGAATGCTACGTCCTTTATATGGGATCCGAAGAGCGTGGTGTCCGTCCGTTTCTCCGCATCGGGACCAGCCGCTTCCTTCCGGAACAGATCAAACGCCACATCGGTTCGGTGGTTATTACCGATCATCTCACCGGCGATTTCACTCTCGAGGCAGATTCACTGGACGCGAGAACCCATCACGGCACCCGATACGTCGGTACCCGGGAGGTGGTGAACGCGATCAAGGGGTACGTCCACGACGAGAAGATCCCCTACCAGGAGCTGGAACCGGTACAAGAGGAACGCCCGGGAGAGGGCGGCCAGGTTCTCTTCTTCGAGAACGGCAACATCAGAATCTTCCTCGACGGACACCGCCTCTTCGATCTGAATGAACGGGAACGTCACGACCGGCACCGCGTCTTCCGTCTCCGCCGTATCAACGACATCGTCACCGCATCCCGCGGATCGTACCGGTCCCGGGATTTCGAGGGCTCAGGATTTGTGGTGGACGACGATTATTCGGTCCTCACCTTCTCCGGAGGAACTCTCTTCCTCAACAGAGAGCTCGGCGACGGCGGGCTCCACCGATGGGCCCACTGGGGCATCCCGATTTCACTCGTCGTCGGCCCCGAACACCCCGAGTTTTCACCGGGGATCCTCGACCTCTATAAGTATCGAATCACCGAGGGAATCGCGATTCCCGATTTTTCCGCCGGCGGCGGTCGCCGTAACACGGTATCCGATGAGTTCGGGATCTTCGCCGCTACCGGATGCCCGGTGAAACGGTTTCCGCAGCCCCAACGCCCCCCGGAGGCACCGGTTCCCGGGCGGGATGGTTCCTGGGAATTGCCGGAGGGTGCATCGTGGCACGGTGACGGTGCGCCTCCCCTCCTCCCGGGGATCGTCTATCGATACGATGAGTATGCATCGGACCGGGAGTTTCGCGATCTGCTCTCGGGGGCGCTCCGACGGCGCGTCGATGACGCGAAGGACCCCGACGAGGTACTCGTTGCGATCGTCAAGGACGAAACCGCCGACCATATCGACCGGAGCTGCGCCGCCCTCTGGCTGTGGAATCGACGGGCCGTCGCCGGGACCACCGGAACGGGCAAGGACAATCGGCTCGGGGAGACAGCTGAACTCCTTCGTCGCGCGTTCTCCCGGTATCACGTCCCGACGGTCGCCGTGCTTCGCCGGGAGGATGACCGGTGGCACCTGGTGTTTCGTCCGCGAGGAGAACTCACCAGAAGCGCCGTCGCCGAGAACGATCGTGCCCGGGAGAAGCTGCAACCCTTCCTGGAACTTCGCCACGACACAACGGAGTTCGAACGCGAGCGATCACGCCTGGCGGCCTACCTCCAGGAGCTCCTCGATGCTCAACGCGTCGTCCCGCGGGCTCCCCGGCCCACGACCGATCCCGACCCGAAAAAAGCACCGACCGAATCGCCCCCGGACGACGACGCGACCCCGGAGCGCACTGCCACGGATACGACCTCCGGAAGCACCGTTCCCGAGGAGGTGGCTGCGACGGCCGCCGCAGGCTCCACTCCTTCGGAGGGAGGAACGGGAGCTCACAATGCACGATCAACGGCCGGTCGCGCCACCTCGAGCGCCCCGGCCGGACAGGCCGGCCCCGGAGATCGTGTCGCACCGCGGCGCCCCTCGGGCACCCTCGTTCTCGTCGCGGTGCTGGTGGTGGGCGTCGCCCTGGTGGCGCTTCTTCTGGTCCCGGCGATCTCCCGGCGGGAACGACTCACCACCCGTTCCGGGAGCACCGAGATTCAGGCCGTCGAGGAAAGCTCCCCGGACGACGCTCGGGGGAACGACGTTCCAGACTCCACGGATGCGACGGATACCGGGTCCTCCGGGGACGGTGCCGACACCACCGAGGGTGATGCCCTCACCACGACCGATGATCCCCCCGGAGCGTCCGACGGTGCCGCAGGGGAGGAAGCATCCGGTGATTCCTCCGGGAAGACGAGAGAGAGGGACAGTTCCGGTGATTCCGGCGACTCCACCTTGGAAGGCGACAACCTCGCGGAAGGATCATCCGATCCCCGGGACCTCGACAGCGAGTGGACGATCCTCGACGTACTGCGGGTAACAAACTGGATCGCCCGGGAGAACGGGTACCGCGAGATCGGGGTTGCCGAGTTCAGCACCCGTCCCGATCCCGACTGGATCTTCCCGGGCAATACCTTCCGTTTGCCCGACGGGGATATCCACCAGGTCAGCGCCGGCGAGACGCTCTGGTCGATCTCGGCGCAGTTCCTGAGCGAGATCTTTTTGGCAACACACATGGAACTCTCACGATTTCGTGATCTAATTAACAGTACCGAATATCCTGTGGAGGTGTTGGAGCAGTACAGAAAAAATTGACGATACCCCGTATGGTTCGCACAGTTCGGAGAAACGGGTGTATCCTTACCATTGGGATCGATTCGTGACATCCAGTTATGGAGGTGTCACGAAATGAAAAACAAAGTATCTGTGTGGGACTGAACCGATAGTCGGCCCCACGCTCTGAAGGAGGAGCAACATGTCTGATCTTTCCCGTAGCCCAAACGTATTTCACCCGGCCCGTCCGTCCGCGGTCGGATCCCGAAACAGTCTCGCCCAGGACGGGCGCGACCAGAAACAGGAGTACGACCAGCTTATACAGGAGGAGGCGGAGAAAGTTCTCGAGACGATCGAGACCAAGTTACCCGCCGAGGTGCTTGAGCGGCTCGATATCATGGGCGGTCTGAAGGAGAAGTTGTACAACTACTTCAACCAGAACTATCAGAACATGTTCAACCGGTACATCACCACCACTGAAGACGAGATGGTGAAAAAGATCCGGAACTTCATCGACAAGGAAGAGAACAAGACCCTCGCGCGGTACACCCCGAAAGAGATCGCCGAGATGCTGGACCAGATCGCCGGGGCGGACAAGTTCAACACCGGTGAGATCGAGAAATCGATCGTGAACATGTACGGCCACCTCCAGGGTCACATCCAGCGCGGTATGAACGACCTTGAGAACGAGACAAACTCGCTTCTTCGCCAGAAGACCGATGTCGGTGCCTTCATCCGCGGTGAGAACGCCTACTCCGTCGTGAAAGCGGCGTTCAAAGACAGTGCGACGAAACCCAAGACGGTGAGCGACGTCAAACTCTCGGTCAACATCCTCGATTCGGAACTGATCAGTCCGATCTTCCAGTACCAGGCGACGGTGGAATACCTGATCAAAGACCAGATCGCCCGGACGATCACCAACCTGATCGACCAGGAGGTAGAGCGGTTCCAGGACGAACTGGTGGACCAGGGCAAGGAGGAGCTCACCGATTCGGAGATCATCTTCGAGAAGATGAAGCGCGTCACCAACTACACCGACGACGACGTGGAAGACGAAACCTCCAAGCGCTACACCTTCCTCGCGAAGGATCTTATGCAGAAGATCGAGGGACTCCGCGCCGAGATCGACCCGGCAGAGTTCGACCCCGTCAATATCCGGGAAAACCTCAAGAAGATCATCGATATGGAGAATATCCGGAACCGTGGCTTCAACACTGCGGTCAACTCGATCACCTCCATCCTCGACACCAGCAAGATGGGGTACCAGTACGTCGAGAACCTGAAGAACGCCCGGGAGCTGATCGTCCGGGAGTACGAGGATACCGATGTGGGACAGCTCCCGGACGAGCGATACCAGATCCGGCTGAAGTACTACGATTCGGATCAGCTCGCCAAGGAGAGGGAAGCGTACGACCAGCAGATGGAAGCGTTCCGCCGGGAGATCCAGCGCCTGTACGACGTCGTCGAGGCGGTATACGACAGCGGACGATCGAAATTCAAGGTCAACGATTTCGAGGACCTGGCGAACAAAGTGGAACGACGGGTCAAAAAGCGGCGGGAACGCGGCATCGATGAAGAGTCGGGAAGTCAGATCGTCGAGGAGCTCCGTCGCACGTGGAACGAGATCCAGCAGCTGAAGGCGGAGCCCACCGACGTGGAACGTCTCAACCAGACCTACCTCCACGAGAAGACGCTCTTCAAGAAGATGCTCAGTCGTTGCAGCAGCCGCATCGAACTGGTCTACGGCTACCAGAACCCGAAGGAACGGGTGATTCTCGACGACCGCGTTCGCTTCCTGCGGCGGGAGTTTGAGGATTTCGACTACCTCATCAACCCGTACCACATCCAGTCCGGCGTCGTTCTCGACGTGGATATCACCAGTATCAAGCGGAAGAAGTTCACCCTCAACGGCATGGCGAACGTACTCAACGAGTTCCTCCACGGAATCTCCAAAGGGTTCCAGGATGCGGCGTTCGCAGCGTTCAAGCGGCGACGTTCGACGGTCCGTGAGGATATCGGAATGAGCTTTTCCAACGACTATGACGAACCGGTGGCCCCCCACGGTACGGCAAGCGCCGCTGCGGAAACGGTAGCTCCCGCGGAGAGCAACCGAAAGAGCACCGCACCGAAGGGACAGGCCAACGTCTCTCCCGGAAAGGGTGACATCTCCAGCGACGACTTGCAGGAACTGTAAGCGTCATGGTCGGTAATCTGGATGTACTGTCTCGCAGAGCGGGTTTCAACACCGCTCTGCGCCACTTCAAGGCGACCACCTCACTGTTGAAGCCGATCGAGGCGGGGGAAAACCCCGCCGACCT
>JBKHFT010000120.1:0-10205 GCA_046540055.1 Alkalispirochaeta sp. | reverse complement strand
TACCGCTGCGCCACGAGGCTGTACACCGGAAAACTGTATGTACGAAAGGACACCAGCGATGACCGATGTATTTGAACTGAGACCCTGGGCGAGACCCGAGATAACCGGTATCGGTCGATTGCCGATGCGGCCGCGCCTCGTCGCGTATCCGTCCGTGACGGAAGCGCCGGCGACGGATACCCTTGATCGTGGTGCTGCCCTGGACCTGAACGGGTCGTGGGATTTTCGCTGTTTCGCCGCTCCGGAGACTGCGGGAGAGTGGGTGCGGGAGTACCTGTCCGATCGGGACGGAGGCCACATCGGTGACGGAGACGGCAGCGGTGACGGCAACGGGTATGACCGTCACCGGAGCGACGTCCCCGACGGCACGATCGCTGATACGGACAGTCTGTCCGGCGACGGCAAGGCTTCCGGATGGAGTCCGATCACCGTCCCCTCCAACTGGACCCTCCAGGGGTGGGACAAACCGCACTACACCAACGTCCAGATGCCCTTTCCCGAAACGTATCCGGAACCGCCGACGGAGAACCCGACCGGGGTCTACCGGAAACGGTTCAGGTGGAATCCTCTGGGCGATCAGCGATGCATCCTGCACATCGGAGGCGCCGAAAGCGTCGCGATGATCTGGCTCGATGGTGCGTTTGTGGGACTCACCAAGGACACTCGTCTCGAGAGCGAGTTCGACGTAACCGGGCTTCTGGCGGAAGCCGGTACCAGGGAACACGAACTGCTGATCGTCGTCGTCCGGTACTCCGACGCGAGTTTTATCGAAGATCAGGACCAGTGGTGGATGGCGGGGCTCTACCGCGACGTCTACATTCGTACCGAGCCGACCGTGTATCCGCGGCAGCTTCGTCTCCGCGCAGACCTCGCACCGGACAACACCCGGGGACGTCTCGTCGCCGAGATCGAGCTCGGGGGACTGGATATTCCCCCGATTGCGCGGGACGGTTCGTTCGACAGCGACGCGCCCCGTACCCGCGGCGAATCCGCGACAATCGGAGCGTCCGCCCGCAACCGCGGCGAATCCGCGACTATCCGCGGGGCCGACGGACGAAACTACACGATCGAGGTCGCCCTCTACGACGGCCCGGGGGATTTGCTGAACGATCCGGGTACCCGCGCCGGCGACACCGATGTCCCCGTTCGGAGAGCCCCTGCCGCGGCGAGCGGGGTAATACCCGCAGGCGACAGCGGACCAGACGCGCCCGATCCGCGTGACTCCCGGGGCCCGGCTGATGCCCGGAGCGCGGTCGGTGACCAGGGCGCGGCTGGTGCCCGTGGCCCGGCTGGTGATCAGGGACCGTCCGACTCCCACCGACAGTCATTGACTCCCAGCAACCGTTTCTCCGGCGTTCCGGAGCAAGCGACATCCGGTGTCGCGGGGACGACGACATCCGACGCTGTACGCCCGTCCGAACCGCTCCTCGCCCTCACCGGCGTCTGTACCGGCGCACCCGCGACCGACGGGCACGCCCACGAGAGCCCCAACCGCGCCGACCGCCTCCGCCTCGAATCCGGGTGGATCCCGGTCCACCCCTGGAGCGGCGAATCGCCGTACCTCTACACCGTGACAGTGACGATTCGGGAAGGCGACGCATCTCCGGGCTCGCCGGGCGGAGTTGGGGCCTCCGCCCCGCCCGCTGGCGACCCACCCGCCGGGCCGTCCCCGGGCTCGCCGGGCGGGGTCGAGTCCTCCGGCCCCATCATCCCCTCAGGCCGCATCATCGCCGTCTACCGCCGGCAGATCGGCTTCCGCCGTGTCGAGATCGACGACGGACAACTCCTCATAAACGGTCGCGCCGTCATGATCCACGGCGTCAACCGCCACGAGCACGACCAGGACACCGGCAAGACCGTCACCGTGGAGTCGATGATCCGTGACCTCGAACTCCTCCGGCAGTTCAACTTCAACGCCGTTCGTACCGCTCATTATCCCAACCACCCCGACTGGTACGATCTCTGCGACCGTTACGGGATCTACCTCTGGGACGAAGCGAACGTCGAGGCGCACCACTACTACAACGAGATCTGTCGCGACCCGCGCTACACCGCCGCGTTCGTCGATCGGGTGCAACGGATGGTCCGGCGCGACTACGACCATCCATCGGTGATCGTCTGGTCCCTCGGAAACGAGTCGGGGTACGGGCCGAACCACGACGCAGCCGCGGGGTGGGTACGCCACGCCGACCCGACGCGGCCGCTCCACTACGAAGGAGCGGTTCGAACCGAATGGGGACAGAACAGCTACGACTTCCGCCGGGGACGCGCCGCCACCGACATCATCGCCCCGATGTACGCCCCAGTCTCCGAGATCACCCGTTGGGCGCGCCGGGAAGGAATCTACGCCGTCACACCCGGGAAGGCAGACGACCCGCGCCCCCTCATCCTCTGCGAGTACTCCCACGCGATGGGTAACTCCAACGGCGGCCTCGCCGACTACTACGCCGCGTTCCGCGCCCTTCCGGGACTGCAAGGGGGCTTCATCTGGGACTGGGTCGACCAGGGGATTCGGCGCCTCACTCCCGACGGCGTCGAGTACTGGGCCTACGGCGGCGACTTCGGCGACACCCCGACGGATCGCGACTTCTGCATCAACGGCCTCATCTGGCCCGACCGGAGTCCCCACCCGGCGATGTGGGAGTTCAAAAAGCTTGCCCAGTCCTGGGAAATCGAACCGAAGGGTGAGAAGGGCCCCTCGCAGGGAACGGTTCAGCTGACGGTCCGGTCCGGTATGGACTTCGTCGCCGCCGCCGGGTACACCCTCCGGTGGGAACTCGCCCACGACGGCCGGCGCGTCGCCGGCGGAGCCGTACCGTTACCCCCGATCCCCGTTGACGGAGCGATTACCGCGCCGGTGGCGGTGGCGCCGTCGCTCCTCTTGGGCGACCCCGCGGGCACCACAACAGACACACCCGAGTGCACCCTGACGGTTCGCATCACCCGCGACGACGCGACGGCGCTCACCCCCGAAAATCACGAGGTCGCCTGGGCGCAGTGGATCTACCACGAGACGACAGGGTTCGTAGCGTCCACCGGCGACGATGCGGTCGCTCTTTCCGGGGGCGCCACCACTCCGGGAGGCGCACCCCCCGCCGTCGGGGCCACCACCTCTCTGTCCCCTGCGACCGGTGTATCCCCCACGGCAGCCCCCGAGCACCCGCCGGTCCTGCTTCGGGTCGACGACGGCCGGCCCCACCTCACCTTCGATGACGGTATTGTTGTATCCGGACCGGAGCTGTGCCTCTGGCGGGCACCGACGGAGAACGACATCATCCGCGAGATGCCGGGGCAGGAGACAAAACCCGCCGCCGGGTGGTACCGGTGGGGCCTGGATCGACTTGTCGGTACCTGGCAGGGGACGGAGGACCGGACCGTGGCGATCGGAACGTACAGTCCCCGTGGTATCGACGCCTCCGACGCACCGACGGGTACCGGCGATGAACGCCGTCCGACGGACGACAGGGGCGCCGCTGCTTCCGATACCGCCGCTGCTTCCGATACCGCCGGTCTCGCCCGGATCACCGTGAACCTTCAGCCTTGTGCGGGGGGGACCGGGCGCGATACCCGCACGGAGTGGTATCGCCTCCACGCAATCGTCGAGATCGAACGGGAGATCACCGACCTCCCCCGGATCGGTCTTCGCTTCGCCTTTCCGCCGGGGACGGAGGAACTCGAGTGGTACGGATTCGGTCCCGGGGAGAGCTACCCGGACCGTGCCACCGGGTATCCCCTGGGTCGATATCGGAGCACCGTCACCGACCAGTACGTTCCGTACATCGTGCCTCAGGAGCACGGCGGCCACTCGGGAACGCGGGAGCTCGCCCTTGCTCTACCGGGGGCCGGCCGCTTCCGGATCGCCGCCGGTCGGGGAGAGTCGTTTCACTTCTCGGCGTTGCATACCGCTCCGGAGGATCTCGACCGCCTCGCCCACACCTCGGAGATCGTACCCCGGGAGGAGACGATCCTCATCGTTGATCACTACCACCGGGGGATCGGGACCGCCGCATGTGGCCCCGACTGCGATCGTCGATGGGTCCGGGGCGGAGGCCGTTACGAATGGACGTGGTTCTTTTCCAGGGAACCCTGACTGCCTCGGGTCAACGAGCGGCGTCGGAGCGGTAGTGCTTGTGGAGAAAACGCAGCGTCTCCTCCGATTGCGCGATGAAGAGGTTTCCCCGGCATTTCCATAGCCGGGGGTTCGACGCGTCGGTGATCCAGTCCGTCGGGAGCACCTTCTCTCCAAGACGGTGCCCGTCGGCGTACTCGACGATAAATCCCATCCGGGAAAGGATCGGCGCCGACCCCGCCATGTCCCAGAGCTTGAGACCGGTGATCACCCCGATATAGCTCCCCTGGATCAGTTTGGCGATCACCCATACCGCGCTCCCCACCGACTGAATCGGATTCTTCCCGGTGAACCGCCCGTTCCGGATCACCTCCCGGGGCAGGCTGATCATCCCGGTTGAGACGTAGGGATGATCCGTCCGCGGAAGCGCCGTCAGATCGTCGAAGATCCAGGTATCGGGACGTGACGAGGTCTCCTGGTACAGAACGCTGTCACCGGAGGTGATGAAAAGCTCTCCCGACCGGGGAAGAAAAAGCGCCCCCTCGGCGAAACGCCCCGCATCGAGAAGACCGATCGAGATCCCCCAGTTCGGGAGCCGATTCGCGTAGGGAGCGGTCCCGTCTATCGGGTCAACCACCCAGGTCCGTCCCGCGAGCGCAGCATCCACCTCCTCCTGCGAGGTGCCGCCGACACTCTCCTCACCGATAAAAAACGTTCCGTCGGTGCCCGGCGCCAGAGCCTCGGTGAGAAACGCCTCGACCGCGTGATCCCCGGCGGTTACGAGGGAGGTATCGTGTTTGTGCACCGTCTCCGGAGCGTGAAAATATTGAAGTGCGATCTTTCCCGCTTCGACGAGGAGATCGCGGATCTCAGGTACGTTCCAGTCTGTCATCGCGATATTCTGCGTCGGACGCGACGTCCGGTGCAACCTCTTCGAGGTGACGGTGCGACGTTCGTTGTATACAGAGTCGTGTTGCGAAATCGACTGGAACCGCATGCATGCACCATCGATCCTGTACATTACGCGGCCTCGATCGTCTTTCGCGACGATTGTGGGTTAAACCATTATGGTTTACAATATAGTCATGTTGTTGGTTAACATACATGAAGCCAAGACCCATCTGTCCGAGTACCTCAACAGGCTTGATACCGAGCAGGAAATTGTACTGTGCAAGCGGAACGTGCCGGTAGCGGTAATTCGCCCGGTAGCGGTACCCGCCGGGCGTCGAGCCGTCGGGTTGGAAAAAGGCCGTCTTCATGTCCCCGATTCATTCAACGATCCGCTTCCGGAGGAGATAGAAACCCTGTACAACGGAGAATAATCGTGAAGCTTCTTTTCCATACATCCCGCGTATTCGGGAAGCCCACGGAATTAACGCCCTCCCGATAGATGAAACCGATGCGCTCCATCTTGCCTCGTTGCCACCGATCCACAAAGACCCCTTCGACCGCCTCCTCGTAAGCCAGGCGATCTGCCGCGGTCTGACTATCCTCACCCCGGATCCCCTCATCCACAGCTATCCCGCACGCTGGGAGTGGTAAGCCACTCTTCGGGTATACCGGCGGTGCGCCTCACCGATTCCCCCGGCGCGTTTCGCCTCGGGATCGTCGAATTTCACACCGTTCCGCCGTGTCCCGGTGCCGCCGGGTGCTCGTCACGTTCGCGGAAGACGTAGCCTGACGCAATCCCCCGGGTCTGCTACAGTACCCGACGTGAACGAGATCGACGGGTACGACGATATACACGACAATGTGCGGTACTGGGTTGAGCGCCTGGTGGTGCAGGCGACGCCGACCGACGGCGCGATCGTCCTCTATGATATCGGTGCCAACGACGGTGAAGTGACGATCCCCGCCGTGTTGTCCCTGCGGGCCGGCACCAACCGGGGAAACCCGGTCAGGATCGTTGCGTTCGAACCGCTTCCCGCCGCGCGGGCGCGGTTAATCACCCGGGCTAGGGAGTGCGGACTCTCATTCGCGATGTGGGGGGAGGCGGATATCACGATCGTACCCCTCGCCCTGGGGAATGAAGACCGGATGATCGAGCTGACGGTGTACAGCGACGACACCTTCTCGTCTCTCTACGAGCGTCCCGACGAGGAGATGGAGCGATACCATCTGGAGGCCGCTGAAGTGGTCACGGCGCGGATGCGGCCGCTGGATGATCTGGTTCGGGGCGGTACGGTGCCGCCGCCGGATGTGGTGAAGATTGATGTTGAGGGGGCGGAGCGAGGAGTCCTCACCGGTGCCGTCGAGACGCTGACACGGTACACGCCGATGGTCGTGATGGAGTTCTCGTGTATCAATACGGCGAACGCGGGGTACGACCGGCGGGAGCTCGTTGAGTTCCTGCGGACGTACGGGTACGACCGGTTCTACGGACTGTACCGCAACACCGACCGCACCCTTCGCGGCGAGGATTCCTTCGACGACTGCCGGATCTGGAACATCATCGCCGGCGTCTCATCGAGGCACCCCGACCTTACCGTGTGACAATCAGTTCGGCGACCATCGCTCGGGAAGGTCGACATCGGTGATCCTGTCGGGATGCGGTCCGAGTCTGCTCGCTTCACCGACTTCAAGGGCGGCGATCCGACGCATTTCGTCATCGGACAGTTCGAAATCGAAGATATCCGCGTTGGCGACGATCCGGTCCTTGTGGACCGACTTCGGTATCGTGATGATCCCCAGCTGGATCTGCCAGCGCAACGTCACCTGAACGGGGCTCTTTCCGTGAGCGGTGGCGATCTCCTGGAGGACCGGGTCGTCAAGGACCTTGCCCCGGGCGATCGGACTCCACGCGGTGACGCGGATATCCTGGGCGTCGCAGTACCCGCGGACGGTGTTCTGCTGCAGGTACGGGTGCTGCTCGATCTGGTTTACCACCGGTTTTACCGTCGCGTCGGCGATCAGATCGTCGAGGTGGTGGGGCTCGAAGTTGCTGACCCCGATCGCCCGCACCCGCTTGTCCGCATAGAGTTTCTCGAACGCTTTCCAGGTCTCCTTGAACAGACTCGGTACCGGCCAGTGGACCAGGTAGAGGTCGAGATAATCGATGCCGAGCTTCTTGACGCTGGAATCGAAGGCCCGTAACGCGTTGTCGTACCCCTGTTCCGAGTTCCAGCACTTGGTTGTGATAAAGATATCCTTCCGGTCAACCCCGGATTCGCGGATCCCCCGACCGACACTCTCCTCGTTGTCGTAGAAACTCGCCGTATCGATCGCGGCGTAACCCGCTTCGAGGGCCCATCTGACGGCGTTCGCCGTCTCGTCACCGGAGATCGCTTTGAATACACCCAGTCCGAACTGAGGCATCTCGACGCCGTTGTTGAGGGTCACTGTGCTTTTGAGGTTCATGGATAGTATGCTACCAGCGGTCGTCGATCTTGTCACCTCCGCCCGAACCCTGCTATCGTCGCCCGGTGGTTTCCTCGCTGGTCGATACGTTACTCACGTTGATCCTTCTCGCCGGTGCAGGGTTCGTCGCCTTTCGGCACCCCTGGATGCAGAAGAAGCTCTTTCCGACGTTTCTGGTGCTGGTCCTGGACATCCTTTTCCCTCTCTACTTTGTATTCCGGATACCCCAGGGGTGGGAGGAGGCTCTTGTCCTCGGTTGGCCCTTCATGGTGGGGATGTTTCTCCTCTCCCTCGTCTCGATGGCGGTGCAGGGGTGGCTTGCGGGACGGGTAGTACGGTGGAAGCCGGAGTGGGTCTCCAACCCGACGACGTTCGTTCTCCTCGCGGCGCTGCACAACGCGGGATTCGTGCCGTTGCCGATCATCGAGCGCCTCACGCCGGGGCCGATCGTGATCGGCATGTCCTTCTATTTTCTGGCATTCAATCTTGTGATCTGGACCGTCGCGGTCTCGGTGATTCGCACCGGCCGGTTTTCGATTCGGCACTTCCGGATCAAGCCGACAGCAGCCCTCGGAGGTCTCGTGATCGGCCTGGCCCTCTCGATGACCGGGGCCTATCGACACATCCCGGAACAGGTGATGACGATCGGGGGTCATCTTGGCAATCTCGGACTGGATCTTGCTCTGGTCGCCCTCGGGGGAGCACTCGCGGGGATTTCCGAGAAGCTGTCCTTCGACCGGGAGCACTGGTTTTTCGTCGGGTGGCGGATGATCCTGTTCCCTCTCGCCGTGGTCGGCCTCACGGCACTTCCGCTGCCGGTCTTCTCCGGGCCCCTGGGCTGGCCGATACGCCTCGTTCTGATCCTCGAAGCGGCGGTACCGCCGGCGACGCTCGTGCTGGTGGTAACCCGCGCCTACGGCCGGCCGGAGCAGTTGCACTACACCGGATCGATGATGCTCTTCAGCTACCTCGTGTCTCTCGTGACGATCCCGCTGTTCATTACTCTCGCGGTTGTGCTCTACGGGTAGTGCCCGGTTACCAGGTGACGATCGGCCAGGTGCGGCGGGTCGCGATTCGTCGCAGGAGCGCGTCGGGGTGAACCGCGACGGGGTATCCCACCAGCTCGAGGCTGGCAAGGTCGTGGTGACTGTCGGTGTAGAACGCACACGTTCGCGCCGGGATCGCAAGCCGTGCCAGGACGTCAGCGATCCGTTCCGCTTTGCGTTCCGCGTAGCACGGTCCGTCCTCGATCCATCCCGTTGCCGCGTCTTCGGAGAATTCAAGGACCGACGCGATCGTCTCGTCGGCGTTGAGGTGCACCGCGAGGGGCGTCAGGATCACGTCGAAGCTCGTGCTCGCGAGGACCACCGTCGCGCCCCGGGTGCGGCATCGGGCGAGATACTCCACCGCGTCGGGATAGAGATCACCTTTGATGCGGTTGTTCCACGCGGCGTCGACGAGTTCCCCGATCTCGGTCCGGGTGCGTCCCCGCAGCGGCGTGATCTCCCGGGTGAGGTCCCGGAGGGTGAGGGAGCCGAGGCGGTAGCGGAGATAGAACCACGGCAGCCACGCGACGTACCGGGCCGGGATGATCCCGCGGCGATACCCCTCCTGGACGAAACGGCGGCCGGTGGAGTGCCGGACGAGAGTATGATCGACGTCGAAAATGTGGCACGCGGCGCGCTCGAGAATCGGAGTGAGCTGATCGGGAGTCATCGGCTACCTCCGTCGCACCGACGCGGGCGCCAGAGTGACGAGGTCGTCGAAGAAGGACGGGTAGGTCACCGCCGCCGCTCCCGCATCGGTGATCGTTATCGGACCCGTCGCGCCGAGTGCGGCGATCGCACACGCCATCGCGATCCGGTGATCGCCGGAGCTGGAGACGGTGCCGCCTCGCAGAACCCCGGGTTCGATTTCCAGACCATCCGGAAGCTCCCGCACTGTTCCCCCCAAGGCGGTAATGATCGAAGCCATGACGGCGATCCGGTCGGTCTCCTTCTGCCGTGCCTGAGGCACGTTGGCAAGGGTAACCGTCTCGGGGGCGTAACACGCGGCGACGGAGAGGGCGGGAAGGGCGTCGGGAATCGCGTTGAGGTCGAAGCGGCCGCCCCGGTGGAGAGGGCCGGTGACGGTGACGGACCGGTCGGACCATGAGACGGTGCACCCGAGGTCGGCGAGGATATCGAGTACCTGACGATCTCCCTGGACATCATCGGGCAGAAGGCCCGCGACGGTTACGGACCTGCCGGTGATCGCGGCAGCGCAGAACCAGAAGGTGGCGGAGCTGTAGTCACCTGGAAGTGTGGCGTCGACGGGGCGGTATGACTGTCCTGCGGGGATCGTAAACGTCTTGTAGTCATCCCGGGAGTAGGCGATCTGTTGCCGGTCGAGCCACCAGCAGGTCATGTCGACGTAGGGGTGCTCGTTGAGGAGGGGGACGGTGATCGTCGTCACCGGAGGCAGAACATCGCCGGACCCGCCCGGTTGCGGCCTCGTGGCGCCCGATGTGTCAGGATGCGGCGGAGCCTCGTCGGGTGCGTCGTGCAGCAACGACGCGGGGATGAGTGGCGCCGCCAGGAGGATCGCGCTCAGGTACTGGCTCGTCGGGCTTTCGACGGCGACCGTGCGCCCCGGTCGGAGGGGACCGGTGACGCAGTAGGGGGCACACCCCTCCGCCTCGACATCGATTCGCGCTCCCAACTCCGCCAGGGCGTCGAGGAGCTTCCGGGCGCTCCGGCGACGGATCGAGGCGTCGCCGTCGAAGCAGACTCCCCCCGGG
>JBKHFT010000119.1:0-10437 GCA_046540055.1 Alkalispirochaeta sp. | reverse complement strand
TTCGAGGCGCTTTGAACGTTACTGCGCCGTGCGAGCGCGGGACACCCCCGGCGCTCTGAACGTTACTGCGCCGTGCCGACGCGGGACACCCCAGGCGCGCAGGGATGCCATGAGCTACTCTAACCAGCCCGTCGACCGATGGGCGGCCGCCCCGGGCGCACAGGGATACCAAACGCTGCGGGTGTGTCGGGTCGGACCTGCGGGTGTGTCGGGTCGGACCTGCGGCTGTGTCGGGTCGGACCTGCGGCTGCGCCGGGAGGGACCTGCGGCATACACCGGAATCCCGTGTCGCCGCTCCGAGCCGGTGTGCCCGGGTCCCCACATCCGTGAGTTAACCCCGCTATCCTCGTGGCGCTACCCGGAGCGCTTCGAGGCCGTCGATCTCCGGGATCTGGATATCCTTCAGCACCAGATCAAACGTCTCCGCCTCTGCACATCGTACCGCCTCCACTTCTCTGCGCGGTCGGTTCTCCGTTGCCGCCTGCTGCCGCACCTGCCGTTTGAACTCGGTCTGATCCCGGGCGATGTTGTTGCACTCGCGGCGCGTGGGCCCTCGTGGGTATCCCTGTCGACCTCTCCCTACTCCACCACGATATCGGCGAGGCGCGCGACGATATCCCGGAACTCATCGCGTACCTCCTTGAAAGCGTCGACGACGTCGGGGCAGAAGTGCTTGCCTCGTTCCTCAAGAATCAGCGTCTCCGTATCACCGACGGTCCATGCTCTCTTATACACCCGGGGTGTCGTAAGGGCGTCGTAGACGTCGGCGAGAGCCATCAACCGGGCGGCAACGGGGATCTCTTCCCCTTTCAGTCCCGCGGGGTACCCGCTTCCGTCCCATTTCTCGTGATGACTCGCCGCGATCACCCGTGCCGTTTCAAGGACGGGGATAGAACCTGCCGCACCAACGGCGACGGTGTTCTCCAGGGCGCGTTCGATCGCCGCGGCCCCGATCGTCGTGTGGGTCTGCATCACCGCCCACTCATCACGATCGAGTTTTCCCGGCTTGAGGAGGATGTTGTCGGGGATACCGATCTTCCCGATGTCGTGGAGGGGCGCAGCTTTCACGATAACCGCCAGCTTCTCGTCGGTCAGGTCTGCAGCGTACGACGGGTGTTTCTGCAGTGCCCGTCCCAGGGCTTCAACGTACCCCTGCGTTCGGGCGATGTGGTCCCCGGTGTCGGAGTCCCGGGTTTCCGCGAGACCGAGGATCACGTTCAGCGTCACCTGTTCGAGAACCTGATTCTCCTCCATCCGCCGGGAAACCTCCGCCTCGAGCCAATCGTTCTGGCTGCGCAGGCGGTCCCGGATGTGCTTGATCTCCAGGTGCGCCCGTACCCGGGCAAGCATGATCGCCGGTTTGATCGGTTTCGCGATATAGTCCACCGCACCAAGCCTGAGTCCGTGTTCCTCATCGACCTCGTCACTCAGAGCGGTGACGAAGATCACGGGAGTGCGTCGGGTTTCTTCCTTCGCCTGGAGTTGGGACAAAACCTCGTATCCGTCCATCTCAGGCATCATCACGTCCAGAAGCACCAGGTCGGGAAACGGTCTTTTCTCGAATACTCGAAGCGCCTGCTCGCCGCTTTTTGCCGCTCGTACCTGGTAGTACGGGCGCAGCACTTCGCTCAAGACTGAAAGGTTGGCGGGCTCATCGTCGACGATGAGAACCGTAGAATCCTTCATATCTCGCAAACTCCTTACCGAACGGCCCACCCCGGCTTCTCCAATCCTTTCGTATACGAACAGTATCGAACAGGCGGCACAGTCGCGTCAAATGAGCGGGGTCATTCGCACCGGATCCACCGGCGATCGCCTGCGGCCGGAGCACTCACCGCGAAAAAAATCTGTACACAGGCGCAGTCATCCACGATACTGAATACGATGGATCACCACACCGCCCCGGAAACACGCCTCGAGGACCGGTCACTCCGACCCATCGCGGAGAGCAGTATCTACCTCCTCCTCGTCGACGACGAACCGGCGGTCCTCAGCGTCGTCACCAACGAGATCCGCGACTGGGCGCAGGAACAGGATCTTCAGATCCTCGCGGCACGATCCGGGGAACAGGCACTGAAGGTCCTCGAAAAGCACGGCGGTGATGTATGGCTCGTCGTCACCGATCTGCGCATGCCCGGCATGAGCGGTACGGAACTGGTCGCCGCGGTCACACGGACCTACCCCCTTACGGTGTGCCTCGCCCTCTCCGGCGAGGACAACCCGAAGGAGCTCAGCGAAACGGTCCGGGCGGGTATCTACGGGTTCATCCCGAAACCGTGGGAGTCGGAAACGCTCATCGCCGACCTGAATCGCGCTCTTGAGTACGCCCGTGTCCAGCGGGAGCGGGAGCACTACATGCGGTCTCTCGAGTTCGAACTGCAGTGGGCCGGAGAGCTTCAGCAGAAAATGCTGGAGGTTGAGTTCCCCCGACGGACCGGTGTCGAGATCGACGTCGTCTACCGTCCTCTTCCGTGGCTGAGTTGCGGCGGTGACTACTACGACGTGATCCCCTTCAGGGAAGACTCGATCATCGTTCTCATCGGGGACGTCGCGGGACACGGCGTCAAGGCGGCGTTTGTTACGACGATGCTCAAGTCGATGATCTACCGCGGTTTTATCCGGCGGAGCATCGAGACCGGGTTTTCCCCGGCGCTCTTCCTCGAGTGGCTGAACAACCAGTTCCTCGATGCCCTTTCATCGATACCGGATATCATCCTGACCTTCTCGGCAACGCTGGTCGACCTCAACGAAAAGCGGCTCGTCACCGCCGCGGCGGGACACGAACCGCTCTTTCTCCATCGCGGGTCGGAGTATCAGGTAGTCGGCACCAACGGCCCCGTAATCGGTGTCTCCCCGGATATCACCTACCGGAACGAAACGGTAACCCTTGAGGCGGGAGATCGCCTGACCTTTCTCACCGACGGTGCTTCGGAGTACCCCAAAGCGGGACGACGACTCTCGCCGGAGACGGTGGCGGAAATCCTTGCGAGCGATACCGGCGTCGGAAGCGATCCGGACCATATCTTCGCGGCCCTGCGGGAACGACTCGGCATGGCGGAGCAGCAGGACGACATTACGATGATCCGTGTCGTGCTGACCTAGCCGGACCGAGAGCTCTCCACGTCCCGGAGTATCCCGGCTGCTACTGCGAAATCGAACTCTTCGATCCCCCGGCGGAACTCTGCGTAACGGCGGCCGAGAGTCTCTCGGAGTAGTTCTTCCTGCGCATCGGCGAGGGCATCCGCGGCGGTATCCGAGGCATCGAGGAGATCGAGCAACTCGGTACGCAGGGATTCCCACGTCGCGGGGTTCCATCGGGTTGACGGGTCAGCTTCGTCCGGGGAGTCCCCGAGCTCCCGCACGTCCGATGAACCAGACGTATCCGGTGCACCTGGGTCTCCTCCACCATCCTCGGTGCCGTTTTCGAGTTCGATTCCGAGTCGCTCCGCGATCGTTGCAACCAGCGAAGGGAGAAGTCGTCCGAGTCCCGCGGTGAGATCGGCCAGGTCCGCCGTTTCAGGTGCATCACGGATCGTCTGTTCCACCCGTTCCGCTTCCCGCCGCAGTTCGTCCGCACCGATCTGCGCGGCGAGGCCCTTCACGGTGTGCGCGATCCGCTGGGCGTCCCCGCGGTCTCCTCTGGCGATCGCATCCTCAATCGCCGTCGTAGCATCACCGTGGCCGTAGATGAAGCGCTTCAGGACCCGGCGGTAGAGATCGGGTCGTCCCATCGCGTGTCTGAGACCCTGTTCCGGTTCGAGTCCCTCGATACCCTGGAGGTTGAGGGGCGCGTATCCGGCTCCGTTCCGGTGAGAGCCCCCGTCCTCGTCGAACGTACGGCGACCGGTCCCCTCCTGACGCGAGCGATTCAGGCCGTCCTCACCCTCTCGATACCCCGGGTGGCCTTCCCTGTGATCTCCGACGATCCACCGGACGAGCGTTCGAGTAAGCACCTCGGGATCGATCGGCTTGCTGATATAATCGTTCATGCCCGCCGCGATACACCGGTCCCGGTCATCGGGCATCGCGTTCGCCGTCATCGCGACGATCGGAAGCTCTTCAAACCGATCGTCCCGACGGATCTCCCTGGTTGCGGAAATCCCGTCCATCACCGGCATCTGAATATCCATCAGAACGATATCGTAGGATTCGTTAGCCACCATTTCCACGGCCTTGGCACCGTGTATCGCGACATCCACCGACAGGTTCATCTCCTCGAGGAGCTCTCTGGCGACTTGCTGGTTGATCTCGTTATCCTCGACCAGGAGGACGCGGCGACCGGCGATCGACGGGATGCCGGGATATCGGATCGGCTCGAATCCTCCGGAACGTTGTTCGCTTCGCCTGCCCTCGTCTGACGCCTCATCGCCGGCAATGTGGGTAATCAACGCCTCGAAGAGGGTTGACGGACTGACCGGCTTCGGCAGCACATCCTTGATGCCAACCTCATATGCCTGGGGCAACACCTCATCTCGGTCGAAGGCGGTCATCATAAGAAGCAACGGTTTTCGATCGGGGGACACAATATCCCCGATCGCCCGGGCGGTCTCGATTCCGTCCATACCGGGCATCCGCCAGTCAAGGAGGACAACATCGTACCCCTCAACTCCGTCGGTGGCCCGTATTCTGTTGACCGCCTCGGCGCCGCTCGATACCGCCACCACCTCCAGAGACATCCCCTGAAGCATCTCACCGATCACCTCAAGGGCGGTGTCGTTGTCGTCAACCAGGAGCACCCGTCGCCCCCGTAGGTCGGGAGCGATGTGATAGCGAGCGCCCCGCTCCTCCGAGACACCGACCCTGGCGGTAAACCAGAAGGTGGCACCCCGACCGGGAGCACTCTCGACTCCCACGTTTCCACCCATCAGCTCGGCAAGCCGTTTCGAGATCGCGAGGCCGAGACCGGTTCCCCCGAACTTCCGCGTCGTCGAGGTATCTCCCTGTTGGAAACTCCGGAACAAAAGGTCGATCCGGGCCCTGTCGATACCGATTCCGGTGTCGGTGACGGAAAACCGCAGAACTACATCTCTTCCTGCGTCCGTCCCGATCTCGGTCGCCTGCTCCGTCGTGACCCGCACCGTGATTTCTCCCGTCTCGGTGAACTTCACCGCGTTGTTCAGGTAGTTCACGATGATCTGTCCGATTCGGAGGGGGTCACCGACCAGGTTATTCGGGACATTTTCACCTACCGCGACGATCACCTCGAGGCCTTTCCGTGCCGCCCCCTCGGCGACAAGAGCAACCGAATTGTTCAGGAGGTCTTCCAGATCGAACTCCGTCGATTCGATCTCGAGCTTCCCCGCTTCGATCTTCGAAAAATCGAGAATGTCGTTGATGATCCCCAGGAGATGCTTACTTGAATGGTTGATGCTCTGCAGGTATCCCCGTACCCGATCAGAGGGGTCCGTCTTCAGTGCAAGATAGGTGAGGCCCACGATCGCGTTCATCGGGGTGCGAATCTCGTGGCTCATGTTGGCGAGAAATTCCGACTTCGCCCGCGCCGCGGACTCCGCGAGGTCCCGCGCATCCTTGAGTTCGGCGGTGCGTTCCCGAACCCGGTCTTCCAGCGTCGCCTGCTGCGTCGCGAGTTCGTTGAGGGTCGTCTGGAGAGCGGTAATATCCCGGTTGGTAACGCGATAGCCGCGAAAGCGCTCGGTATCGTCAAAAATCGGTCGGCAGATGTGCTCGATCCAGCGGATCGTCCCGTCGGCGTGACGGATCCGGAACCGTACCCGTTCGACGGTGCGGCTCTCCATCGAATGATGGGTTTCTTCGTGCTTCGCCCAGAGATTGCGATCCTCGGGAACCACCAGATCCGCGACGGTGATCGTGTGGTTGACGAAATCGGTGGCAGGGTACCCGGTGACTTTCTCGATACTGGGCGAACAGTACGCCACCTCCCACTTCTCGTCGATCCAGTACTCCCAGTCGTGGGTGTTGTCGGCGACGATCTTGTATTTGACATCGGTTGTGACGATTTGCTGCCGTGCTGCCGCGACGGCGCGGCGCAGGGTGTAGGCGAAGGCCAGGACAACGACAAGCAGAAACGCCAGGACCGACAACGCGATAAAGAGCCACGCAGGAGCAGAATCTCCAACGTCCCCTTCGGCAACCAGCCACTTCGCGAGAAGGTCGTGGTAGTAGCTGGTATTGTCTGTCTTCAGTTCACGGAGCCGTCGATCGAACGCCACAAGGAGGGGACGCAGCTCCGGGTCGGTCGCGGCGATATGCCCTTCCGACGGAGAAAACACGATACTCGTCGATGTCACCTCCGGCGCGCTCCGGCGAAACATACTGAACGCAACGAGGGCGACGGCGTAACCGGAACGCATCACTTCGATCCCTTCCGATGCGGTATCGATGTACACCGGTCGAAAGGAAAGGTCGAAGGAATCCATCAGGGCGATAAAATTCTTGCCGTTCTGGTCCTCCCGGGTGATCGCGACGGGGGCGTACTCGAGATCGAAAATGCTGCTGATGTTATACTCTTCGAGGGTGAACACCTCGCTCCAGGTCACCATCACCGGTTCTTCGGTAAAGAGAAACTGCTCCGCTCGTTCCGGAGTCTTTACGAGGGTGGTCATGATATCCACCTCCCCCGCACGGAACGCGTCGTAGGCGGCGGCAAAACTCGGATAGGTGACGAAGAACACTTTGTAACCGATATCCTCGAACACAGAGACGAGAAGCTCCGGGTAAAACCCCGTCGGCCGCCCCTCTTCGTCGAGGTCATTCACCGAGGAGTACCCCGGAAACGCCGTGACCGTCACTGTTTCAGCTTCGATCGAACGGGCCGGAGCGGAGAGGACACAGAGCACGATGAAGAACAGGGACGGGATATTGAAGAACCGTGAACCTCGGCGCGCGTCGGAGACGACGGTCATGGTATAGAGTATATAAATCCGGAGCGGTGGTTACTACGATTTTTCCACTTCCGCAACCGGAGAAGGAGAAAAGCGGTGAAACGCGACCTGTACAGGTGGGGGATCATGGGGGCGGGGATCATAGCCCGGAAGATGACCGCGGCCCTCGCGGAGACCGAGAATGCCGAGGCGTTCCGGGTCGGGTCGAAAGATCCCGAGCGAGCGCGGCGCTTCGCAATGGAAACGGGCATCCCCCGGTGGGGAGACTACCGCGATCTCGTGACCGATCCCGAGGTCGATATCGTCTACGTCGCGACGACCCACAACTTCCACGCCGAGAACGCGCTCCTTGCGATGGAACACGGGAAGCATCTGCTGATCGAGAAGCCGATCACGGTGAACGCAGTCGAGGCCGAGCGGTTGATGCGGACCGCCCGGGAGAAGGACCTCTTCCTGATGGAAGCGCTCTGGACGCGGTTCCTTCCGTCGTGGCAGAAGATGCGGGAGATCGTCCGTTCCGGCGGGATCGGAGAAGTCCGGCTCATCGACCTCACCTTCGGAAAGTTCGTACCCCCGCACTTCGAGAAGCGCCTGAACGATCCCGATCTCGCCGGCGGTGCCTCCCTCGATCTCGGTGTCTACGTCCTCACCTTCTGCGCCTGGATCTTCGGCGCCCTTCCCGACGGTCTCCGCTCCACCGCGCGTTTGACGCCTCGGGGTGTAGACGAACTGGCGACGTACCAGCTCTCCTTTCCCTCCGGCGGGATCGCCCAGATCGCCACCGGGTTCAACCTCCGGATGTCCGACCGGGCGACGATCTACGGTACCCGAGGAGAGATCGAGTTCACCGGCTTTCCCGGAGGCTCGTCCTTCGTCCTCGCCCGCCACGATGGGGGAAACGAGATCCTGGGGACGGAGGAGATCGCATTGGAGCAGGTGGAGAACGGCTTCCGTTACCAGGTCGAGGAGGTCATCGCCTGCCTCGACGGGGGAGTCCGGGAGAGCACGATCATGCCCCCATCCGAGAGCACCGGAATCATCGCTCTCATCGACGGGATGCGCCGTGAGTGGGGAATGGTGTATCCCAACGACGGGTGAGGGATGTCAGGGGGATGTCGTAACCGATGTGAAAGAGATTTCGGTGCGGCGGAGATCCCGCCGATCGCCCGGGGAACGAGGAGGAAGGTGACGATCTCCTCCTCTCCGTCGAGGCCGCTGCCTTCGCGGCCGCCGGAGAAGAGCTGGTAAGCTGGTAGTAGATCGGTGACACCGACGTCACCCCGACGTCACCGACCCCGTCGACGCCGCACCTCTCCCGGCGCGTTCGACTCCATCACCGCGGTACGCACCGCGTTTCGTCCCCCGGATTTCGCCTCGTACAGAGCGCGATCGGCGGCGCGGTACAGGCCGGCAGCCCCCGCCAGGAACCCGTCGCCCCCGCTCGGGGAGAACACCGCCGCACCGAGGCTCACCGTCACGATCCCTCTCGACGCCGTCGGGTGGCGCATGCCTTTCCCCTCGATACTCCGGCGGATCGACTCTGCGACGCCGTAGACGCCGTGAATATCGGTGTGCGGCAGAACCAGCGCAAACTCTTCACCGCCATACCGGGCGGCGATATCCCCACCGCGGCGGGCGTGCTCTTCCAGGACTCCGGCGATTACCCGTAACACCTCGTCTCCCGCCTGATGTCCGAGGGTGTCGTTGTATCCCTTGAATTGATCGACATCGAGCATGATCAATCCGAGAGGTCGTTCCGCACGGGCGTGTCGCAGATACTCCTCCTGTACCTGCGCATCGAGCACGCGCCGATTGTACAATCCCGTCAACCCGTCGTGCTGCGCCTGTTCCTTCAGATTCGCCAGGGATATCCGAAAATCGACGACCCGGAGAAACACCGCGACCGATGAGAATCCCCCGAAAAGAAGATACCCGTATCCGATCAACGAGCACTGAATCGGCAGAAGTTGCGCCGTCCGGGCGAGATCCACGAGCGCGACGACCAGCATCGAGCCGACTGCAGCCGTCATCCACCCGGCGCCTTCCCGATGGCCCCGGAGGGCACGGAAAAGTGTCCGGACAATCAGAAACGCGGCGACGACGAACACAACCACCGTTGTATAGAGAAGATCCATCCACCATCGGAGCGGTATCACCAGCGACACCGCTCCGGCTGCCCATATAACCCGCTCAACGATCGTCACCTTGCGACCTCTCGTTTCGTGCGGGTAGAGGCGGCGAATATACCCGAGGAGGAGCGCCACGATCGGATACGTTGCCAATCCGATCATCCGCGTATACCACGCCGTCGGAAGAGGGATCACCAGAAAGAACGCCCCCTCCCCGTCCAGAAGAAAGAGGCGAACCGCCAACATGATCACCAGGATCGCAAAGGTGACCGTCGGGGCGTCCCGATTGGGACCGAAGGCAAGAAAAAGGCTGTAGATCCCGAGGAACAGGAGAGTACCGATAATCAGTCCGTCCCGAAAGAGGCGGACCATCGTATACGAGGAGAGCTGCGCTACCGGGCCGATCGTCACCGTGTGATCCGTCAGGCCACCAAAGGGATAGTGCCCCCGATCGGTCTGCAGGATAAGTTCCGCAACACCGTCATCGTCGGGAAAGAGGGGGAGGACGCGTCCGAACAGTGGCGTCCCGTTTACCCATCCCCGATGATTCCCGTACATCGGCGGCAGCCCGACGCCGAGGAGGGGAGCAGACGGGACATCTTCGAAGACGAGGCGATAAGTGATCGTCCCCGCAACCAGGCGCGTCCCCTCCGCGGTGTAGTAGCGGCCGTACCGGGGAGGGACGGAGGTGAACCGTCGGGAGGGAGGATCATCGAGCGCCTCCGGAGAGAACGCCTTTCCGGGGTAGACCTCCCAGACACCGCGAATCGGTCTGATACCGTCGTAGTCGTCGGAATCGAGGCGGACCGTCCCTGCCTCCGCGACGGCCGCCTTTTCCGGTGTACCGCAGGAGACGAGCACCACCAGAACGGCGAGGGACAGAAGGCCTCCTCGGACCATTCGTCGGAAGAACACCGTTCAAGGATACCACGGTCGGAGAAAAACCGGTACCGCTTCGAGCCCGGCCCTCCTGGTTGAGGCGTGCCGCTCAGAAGCGGATCGCCGCTTCGATGCTGACCCCCCGGAACTGCTCCCGCCGGAAAAATCGACCCACACCGGAACACCGGCGCTGAGTCCCCCGAAATCGGAGGTCAGATCGGTCTCCCACTGATTGATGGTGGTACTGACGAATCCGAGCTCCAACGGACCGTACGCGTAGAGGTG
Source organism: Alkalispirochaeta sp. (assembly GCA_046540055.1). Lineage (GTDB taxonomy): Bacteria > Spirochaetota > Spirochaetia > DSM-27196 > Alkalispirochaetaceae > Alkalispirochaeta. Next base: position 281 of record JBKHFT010000119.1, on the reverse strand, counting down.
CCGGTACACGTTTCCCCCCCCATCGGTGCGAACTGAAACCGGAGGAAGTTGAGGCAGTAGACGCTGTCCTCCGGCGCACCCAGAAGCCCCATCCCTATCCCGATATACCCGAGAAAGTCGTGGATCGTGAGAGAAACTTCCTTACTGCACCGTCCCCGGCATCGTCGGCATCGAAGGGCCCCGCGATCCACAGGGCGATCACCAGAGCGACCACCAGAAGAACCGGACTGCCCCGCAGGACCGCACTGCCCCGCATCGGCACGTTACCCTACCGGGGCGCA
>JBKHFT010000118.1:0-10508 GCA_046540055.1 Alkalispirochaeta sp. | reverse complement strand
GCGGAGATCTTCGCGAGGGAAACGGGGTTCAACCGGGGTCTCGGGGGCTCGATGCACGCCTTTTTCGCGCCCTTCGGGTCGATGCCGAACAACGCGATCGTCGGGGGAAGTGCGGATATCGCGATGGGGGCGGCGCTGTACAAGCGGGTCAACCGGAAGCCGGGGATCGTTCTCGCCAACATCGGCGACGCCTCCGCCGGGTGCGGTCCCGTGTGGGAGGCGATGATGCTCGCCTCGATGGAGCAGTACCGCACGCTGTGGCCCGAGGATATCGGGGGTGCGCCGCCGGTGCTCTTCAACTTTCTGAACAACTTCTACGGGATGGGCGGGCAGCCCGTCGGCGAGACGATGGGGTTCCGGGTGCTCGCGCGGATGGGGGCCGGAGTGAATCCGGAGAATATGCACGCCGAGCGGATCGACGGATTCAACCCCCTGGCGGTTGCCGACGCGGTCGCACGGAAGAAAGAGATTCTCCTTGCCGGGAAGGGACCGGTCCTCCTGGACACGGTGACCTACCGCTACAGCGGGCACTCTCCCTCGGACGCCTCGAGTTACCGTACCAAGGATGAGCTCGACGCGTGGCAGAGGAACGACGGGATCGCGGGGTATCGGGGGTACCTCATGGAGAACGGGATCGCCGACGCCGGCGTCCTCGACGAGTATGACCGGCGCGTCAAAGAGAAGATTCTTCGTGCGACGAGGCTCGCCACGGACCCGGCGATCAGCCCCTATATGCAGTCGGAAGAGATCGAGTCGTACATGTTCAGCAACACTCCCGTGGAGCGGTGGGACGACCGGGAGCCGGAACTCTTGCAGCCCCTGGAGGAGAACGAGCGGGTGCAGCAGCTCACGCGGAAAGAGCGGTTCGGGCTTGATGCCGACGGAAAGCCGGTGTCGAAGCTGAAGGTTTTTGCCCTCCGGGACGCTCTCTTCGAGGCGATGGCGCACCGTTTCGCGATCGATCCGACGATGGTCGCCTACGGTGAGGAGAACCGCGACTGGGGCGGCGCATTTGCGGTGTACCGGGGTCTTACGGAACTGCTCCCGTATCACCGGCTCTTCAACTCGCCGATCTCCGAGGGGGCGATCGTCGGCAGCGGGGTGGGGTACGCCCTCGCCGGGGGACGGGCGGTGGTGGAGCTGATGTACAACGACTTCATGGGTCGCGCAGGGGACGAGATCTTCAACCAGATGGCGAAGTGGCAGTCGATGAGCGCCGGCGTACTGAAGATGCCCTTGGTTCTTCGGGTGTCGGTGGGCAGCAAGTACGGCGCCCAGCACAGCCAGGACTGGACGAGTATGGTCGCCCACATCCCGGGGCTGAAGGTGTACTTCCCCTCGACGCCGTACGACGCGAAGGGGATGCTGAACCTTGCCCTCCGCGGAAGCGACCCGGTGGTCTTTTTCGAGAGTCAGCGGATCTACGATATCGGTGAGCTCTTCCACACCGAGGGAGTACCGGAAGGGTACTACGAGGTGCCTGAGGGGCTGCCGGAGGTGAAGCGCCCCGGTACGGACCTGACGATCGTGACGATCGGTGCGACCCTGTACCGCGCGATCGAGGCGGCAGAGACGCTGGAGAAGCGGTACGGACTCAGTACCGAGGTGATCGATGCGCGCTTTATCAACCCCCTCGATCTGGAGCCGATCGTGGAATCGGTGAAGAAGACGGGGCGCCTCGTCCTCGCGAGTGATGCGGTGGAACGGGGCAGTTTCCTCTACACGATCGCCGGGAACGTTGCGCAGCTCGCGTTTGACGCTCTCGACGCGCCGCCGGTAGTGGTGGGGAGCAGGAACTGGATCACTCCCGCGAAGGAGCTGGAGGATGCGTTCTTCCCGCAGGCGGAGTGGATCGTCGACGCGATCCACGAGCGGGTGGTGCCGCTGCCGGGACACACGGTGACAAGCAGGCAGGAAACCGGCGAGATCTCCCGGCGAAACCGGGGCGGGGTGTAACGATGGAGGGGCTCGACGACCTCGAGGTGGGGCCGGTCCTGAGGGGGCTGAGCGCGGCGTACGCGGCGGGTTCGGGCGGTGCCGGTAGTGCCACGGGCGACAGTCGCGCCGGTGGTAGCGGGGCTGCCGGTGGTGCCGCAGCGATCTCGCTGCAGGGGGTGTCGTCGGTTGGGCCCGGGGCGCTGTACCGGTATCGCGAGGCGGGCTCCGGCATCGGCGACGGCTCCCAGAGCGGCGCCTCCGACGGCGACGCCGGGGCCTCAGGAGCGGCAGGGGCGTCGAGAGCGGCAGGAGCTGCTGGGGCTGCTGGGGCTGGTGGGGCCGCCGGGGCGGGGGAAGCGCTGATTCTGGACGAGAAGACAGACGCGGACGGTATCGCCGCAGCCTGGCACCGGTACACCGCCGATCACGGCGTGGCCCCCGAAGAAGTACGCCTTCCCTCCGGCGCGACGTGGGTCGAGACGACGGCACCGCCGGGAATCGCTGGCGTCGGTGGTTCCGAAGGAGGCCGCAGTTCTGAAGGAGGCCACAGTTCCGAAGGAGGCCGCCCCTCGCGGTACCTCACCCCCGAAATACTCGGCAACAGCGTCGCGGGGCGGGTGGCGATCGTGACCGGCGCAGCTCAGGGATTCGGCCTCGAGATCGCTCGCGGCCTCGCCGCCCTCGGGGCGGTTGTTGTCCTGGCGGACATGAACATCGACGGCGCCCGGAAGCAGGCGGCGCATCTGGGAGATCCGCACCGCGCGTTCGCGGTAAACGTCACCGACGAGGAGAGCGTCGCCGCCCTGGTCGAAGGGGTGACCCGCGAGTATGGAGGATTCGATCTGGTAGTGAGCAACGCCGGCGTCCTGAAGGCAGGCAGCGTGAAGGACCTTGGGTTGAGCGATTTCCGGTTCGTCACCGACGTGAACTATATCGGGTTCTTCCTGATGACAAAGCACTCCGCACCGGTGCTGGAGCTGCAGAACCGCGGGGCGGTGGCACTGCAGGGCGTCGCGACAGCGGGGGGCGCCACCGGAGGGCACCGATCCGACCCGACGGAGGGCGACGACGCTTCCGTCGGCGGCGATCTGGACGGAACCTCCTCTGCAGGACCGCCCCCGTCCCCGGCGGTCGCACCCCGACCGGTTCCGTATCTCACGGATATCGTGGAGATCAACTCCAAGAGCGGGCTTGTCGGCAGTAACCGGAACGCCGCGTACGCCGGGAGCAAATTCGGCGGAATCGGGCTGGTCCAGAGCTTCGCCCTGGAGCTGGTAGAGCAGGGTATGAAGGTGAACGCGATCTGTCCGGGGAATTACCTCGACGGGCCCCTCTGGAGTGACCCCGAGCGGGGGCTCTTCGTACAGTATCTCCGGGCGGGGAAGGTCCCCGGGGCGACGACGGTGGAAGAGGTGCGTCGCTTCTACGAGGACAAGGTGCCGATGAGACGGGGATGTACCGGATCAGATGTGGTTCGGGCGGTAGCCTACGTTGTCGGGCAGCCCTACGAGACGGGGCAGGCGGTGCCGGTCACCGGCGGGCAGGTGATGCTTTCCTGAGGTCAGAGCAGATCGGCTCCTGCAGGGGTGCTTCTCTTGCCCAGCTCCGCAAACCGCGCTATCCGCTCCGTGAGAGACCCCGTCCCACCTGAGGGCCCGAAGAATCCGCGATCCCGATCGTCCTTCGCAGCGGCCTCGTGTCCGACGAGGGCCCAGGTCGTCTCTCCGAGGTGCCGGAACTCCGGTTGCAGCACCTCGGGACAGTGAAAGGACTGTCGGCTCGAGTTGATATCCACTCCGCTTATCTCGAGGAGCTCGTACCGTCTCGCCAGCTCCTGGATTCTCAGGAGCTGTTCCTTCGTATTCCGGGGAGGCATGTAGGTTACCGCCAGAAACCCGAGGTCTCTCAACGATGCAAAGAGTTCGTCCACATACTCGTCTTCAAACTGCTGCGCTTTCTTGTCACCCGTTGGAGATTCCCCGACGTCTCCGAGGTAGGAGTATGCGGGAATCGCGCCGAGCTCCCGGGCGAGGGCGGTAATTTCTGTGACGGGAGGGCACTCTTCGCGGTCGGGCTGGACGAAGAACTGCGGGACAAACTCCGCCTTGAATACTCCCAGGAGGTCGTACGCCCGGTGCGGGTTGGTCGGATCGTTGATCCGTTGCTGCGCGCTAACGGGTACCTCGATACCGAACCGTTCCGTGAGGAATATCGCGGTCTTCCCGGGATCGGGGACCGCGTCGATGACGCGACGAGCGAGGGCAAAGAGAATATGCCGTTCCGTCACGCTTCCACCGTTGTGCGCCCAGGACAGGGCGCGAACGTCGCGATCGTACTCGAGGGTTCCCAGCTCCCCGGCGATCAGCGTGTTGAGGCCCTCGAGCTGCTTCCGGTTGCGTCGTTCCCGGGCGGCATTGAGGGGACGCAGGTGCGCGGCGAGAGGTTCCCATGACCGTTCAGGTACCCCGTGGATCACGATGTAGCCGTTCCCGATCGTGTCGGGGTTGTTGAGGCGCCGCTCCTCGAAGGGGGTGCCCGCGAAATCGACGCGGATCTCGCACCCGACCGTCGAGCCGATGCCGGCGATTGCGGCTGCGCGTTTCATCTCCCCGGCGCCGGCGATCGATTCGTGGTCCACAGACCCGACCACCCGTAGCCCCGCCCGGCGCGCGTAGTACGCTACCGCCGCAGGGGAGTAGGGACTGAAGGAGTAGCGCGTGTGAACGTGATTGTTGACTTCTTCGGTGAAGGGAGTAGCGGTAACGTCCCGGTCGTCGGAAAGGCGTTCGAGAGCGGCGATCCGAACGGTTTCCTGCGGGTCATTCAGTAGTTCTACGTCATCTTTGTATCGATCGCTCATGTGGCCTCCCTGGAATTACCCGATTCTACCCTTGTCACAACAATAAAAACAAGTATAATGAAACCGATAACAAGGTATTTAGAAACAATTGGACAACCTGAAGGACAGAGAACGGACGATCGTACAACTTCTCGCTGATAATCCGCTGCTTTCGGTCAATGATCTGAGCGAACGACTCGGTGTCTCCGTGGTTACCGCACGGAGCGATATGGATTCTCTTGCGGAAAAGGGATATCTCGTCAGGGTTCGGGGAGGCGCGTTGCCCGCCTTTCATCCGGATATCATCGCTCGACAGCAGTCTCACATAGACGAAAAGCGGCGTATCGCTCGTGCCGCGGCTGAGATGGTGGGAGACGGTGACTCGATCATGATCGAATCGGGAACAACCACCGCACTGATTGCGCGGTTTCTCCTTGGGAAGAAGGACCTCAAAGTTGTTACCGACTCAACGTTGATTCTGCCCTTTGTGCGGGCGAATCCGATGATCTCCCTCGCGTTCGTGGGGGGGATCTTTCGGCCCGGGACGGAATCGATGGTGGGACCGGTAACGATCGCCGAACTGTCCCAGTTCCACGTCCGGATCGCCTTTGTCGGTGCCGACGGCGTCTCCGTCGAACATGGTCTGACAACAAATTTCGTAGAGGCAGCGGAGGTCTCCCGAACGATGGCGCGCCACTGCGACAAGACGGTGCTGGTCGTCGACTCGTCGAAGTTCGGAAACCGGGGGTTCATACAGGTGATGCCGATCAGCGACGTGGATGTAGTGATTACCGATCGGGATATCTCCCCGGCGATGCAACGGGATATCGAAGCATGCGGTGTAAAAACGATACTTGCCTAGAGTCCCGACTGAGCATCCCGGGATGGAGTTGAGAACGCCGACCGTGAGAAAACGAGGAGTGAACATGCGCACGACAGCGGTACGAATGTACGGGAAACACGATCTGAGACTGGAATCTTTCGAACTTCCGGAACCGTCCGATCGGGAGATTCTCGGAGAGGTGGTTTCGGATAGCATCTGCATGAGTTCCTACAAGGCGGCGGAACAGGGGGCCGACCACAAGCGGGTCCCTGCAAACATCGCCGACCATCCCGTGATGATCGGACATGAATTCTCGATCACCCTGTTGAAGGTCGGGTCCGCCTGGAAGCACAAGTATCGGGAAGGACAACGGTACGTCATCCAGCCGGCGCTGAACTACAAGGGGAGTCTGGACGCTCCCGGATACTCCTACCAGTGGATCGGCGGCGATGCGACCCACGTATTGATCCCGAACGAAGTGATGGAGATGGACTGTCTGTTACCGTATGACGGTGAAGCGGTGTATTTCGGAAGTCTCAGTGAGCCGATGTCCTGTATCGTCGGCGCGTTTCGAGCGTCATACCACGTTCCGACGGGTACCTACGATTATCAGATGGGTATCCGGGAGAGCGGTCTCATGACGATCCTCGCCGGGGCGGGACCGATGGGCCTTGGAGCGGTAGACCTTGCCCTCCATGGTGACCGGCGACCGCGGATGCTGGTGGTCACCGATATCGACGATCGTCGTCTTTCCCGGGCGCAGGAGCTGTTTCCGGTGGAAGACGCCGCGAAGGACGGGATCGAACTCCATTTCGTGAATACCGCAAGCCTCGACGATCCGGTAGGATACCTCAAGGGACTGACGGAAGACGGCGAGGGGTACGACGACGTGTTTGTGATGGCACCGGTAGCACCGGTAGTCGAGCAGGGAGACAGGCTTCTCCGCCGGGACGGATGTCTCAACTTCTTCGCGGGACCTACCGATCCCGAATTTTCCGCGCGAATAAACTTTTATGACCTTCATTACGGTGCGCATCACTTCGTCGGTACCAGCGGCGGTAACACCGAGGATATGCGGATCTCTCTGGAACTGATGGAGCAGGGGCGGGTCAACCCTTCGATCATGATCACCCACGTGGGAGGGCTCAACGCCGTCGCCGAGACGACGTTGAACCTGCCGAAGATCCCGGGGGGCAAGAAGCTGATCTATACCCATGTGAATATGCCCCTTACGGCGATAGAGGATATGGCCGACCTGGGCAAGGATGATCCCTTTATGGCGGATCTGGCGGAGATCGTGGCGCGCCATAACGGGTTGTGGAACGCCGAGGCTGAAAAGCACGTACTGGCTCATGCGCCGAAGATCACGGCGTGACGGCGGCAAGAACCCCTCGCCGGCCCATGGCGGCCCGGACAAGACCATCGGTAGGACACGAACCGGAAACCGGCGATGATCGCTGGGGCCCCCGGTGGAGGCGTGAGATAATGGACAACAAATACGAGCCACCAGAGGCCGCATCAAGGAGTCGCATATGCTGAAACATATTCCTTCGATCCTTTCACCGGAGCTCCTGAAAACCTTGATGGAGATGGGTCACGGGGACGAACTGGTCCTGGCGGACGGTAACTATTTCGTCGGGGGCCACGCGGAACGGGTGATCCGGGCCGACGGCGTCGGTATTCCGCCGTTGCTGGATGCGATCCTGCGGTTCTTTCCCCTCGACCCCTACGTGGAGAATCCGGTGATCCTGATGCAGGTAACGCCGGGAGACCCGGTAGAAACGCCGATCTGGGACGAATACCGAGAGATCGTGAAAAAACGGGAACCCGAACGGGCGCACATCGAGCATATGGAACGCTTTGCATTCTACGAGCGCGCCCGGAACGCGCATGTCACGATTACCACATCGGAGAAGGCGCTGTACGCGAATATCATTCTGAAAAAAGGTGTTGTCATCGAGGATTAGATCGTCGAGACAACGATACCCGAAACACAAGACACCATCAGGAGGACCGTATGAACTGGAAACCGCAACCGAAGCAGACCGATACATGGCGATTCGCCGGAGAGAAACCGAAGATCGGGATTCGTCCAACCATCGACGGTCGCCTGGGCGGCGTCAGAGAATCGCTGGAAGAGAAGACGATGAAGATGGCACGGGCGGCGGCGAAGCTGATCACCAATACCGTTCGGTATCCTGACGGGACTCCTGTTGAGGTGGTGACCGCAGAAACAACGATCGGACGCGTCGCCGAATCCGCTGCATGTCAGGCGAAGTTCGAGCGGGAAGGGGTCGGGGCGACCCTCACGGTTACCCCCTGCTGGTGCTACGGTTCGGAGACGATGGACATGGATCCCGCGACGGTAAAAGCGGTGTGGGGATTCAACGGAACGGAACGGCCCGGTGCGGTGTACCTCGCGGTGGTTCTCGCCACCCACGCCCAGAAAGGATTGCCCGCCTTCGGGATTTACGGCCATGACGTACAGGACCTCGCCGACGACTCGATCCCCGGAGACGTGCAAGACAAGATTTTGCGCTTCGCCCGTGCCGCGACGGCGGTAATCATGATGCGGGGGAAGTCGTACCTTTCGATCGGATCGGTATCGATGGGGATCGGCGGCTCCATCGTGGACCCCGACTTTTTCCAGGAGTACCTCGGCATGCGCAACGAGTATGTCGACATGAGCGAGGTTTCCCGACGGATCGAACAGGAGATCTACGACCCCGAGGAGTACGAGCGGGCTATCAAGTGGGTGAAAGAGAATCTCACCGAGGGTAAAGACTACAACGATCCGTCGGTACAGCACTCCCGGGAACAGAAGGACCGGGAGTGGGAGATCAGCGTGAAAATGACCCTTGTCGGGAAGGACCTGATGCAGGGAAACCCCGCTCTGGCGAAGCGCGGCTTCGGAGAAGAGGCGCTGGGGTTCAACGCGATCGCCGCCGGATTCCAGGGACAGCGGCAGTGGACCGACTATCTTCCCAACGGCGACTTCATGGAGACGATGCTCAACTCCAGTTTCGACTGGGACGGAATCCGCGCTCCCTACATCTTCGCCACCGAGAACGACAGCCTGAACGGGGTGGTGATGCTCTTCGGTCACCTGTTGACCGGTACGGCACAGATCTTCAGTGATGTACGAACCTACTGGAGCCCGGAAGCGGTGAAACGGGTCACCGGGCACACCCTCGACGGAAGAGCGAAAGACGGGATCATCCATCTGATCAACAGCGGTTCAACGGGTCTCGACGGTACCGGCCGGCAGGAGAAGGACGGGAAGCCGGCGATCAAACCGTTCTGGGAGATCACCGGCGAGGAAGCGGCGGCGTGTGTCGCCAATACCGAGTTCTGCCCCGCCGACCTCGGGTACTTCCGGGGAGGGGGATTCTCCACGGACTTCCTGACCCGGGGGGAGATGCCGGTGACGATGTGCCGGGTCAACCTGGTAAAAGGGCAGGGGCCTGTGCTGCAGATCGCCGAGGGATGGACCGTCGACCTTCCCGAAACGGTCCACGATACCCTGGATCAGCGGACCAATCCCACCTGGCCGACGACGTGGTTCGTCCCGCGCCTGACCGGTGACGGGTACTTCACCGATGTGTACTCGGTGATGGGCGCCTGGGGCGCCAACCACGGCGCGATCAGCTACGGCCATATCGGCGCGGATCTGATCACCCTGGCGTCGATGCTGCGGATCCCGGTGAATATGCACAACGTCCCGAAGGGCGAGATATTCCGGCCCCAGGCGTGGAAGCTTTTCGGTATGGATCCGGAGGGAGCCGATTACCGGGCGTGTGACACCTACGGCCCGCTGTACCGGTAGGGAACAGTACGATGGAACAGGTTGTCGCGGTTCTTGATATCGGGAAGACCAACAAGAAAGTAGCGATCTTCGACGACCACCTGGTGATGAGAGATACACGGCGGCGGAAAATCGAACCTGTCGTTCTGGACGGGCTCCGCGTCGAGGACGTTGAAACGATCGAGGCGTGGTTTCTCGAGCAACTCCGGGAACTGTCGGCAACCTGGCGTATCCGGGCGATCTCCATCGCAACCCATGGCGCGGCGGTAGTGTGCGTCGGACCCGACGGAAAACCGTCGGTTCCACCGGTGGACTACACGCAGGAGGTGGAAGAGGGGGTGCGAGCGCGTTTCTTCGCCGAGATGGGTTCCCCCGAAGCGTTGCAGCAGACCACGGCAACCACGGAGATCCAGCCATTGATCAACGTGGGGAAGCTCCTCTTCTTCCTCAAGGAGCGTTATCCGGATCGATTCGCCGAGACGCGCCACGTCCTCCTTTATCCCCAGTATTTCGCGTACCGCCTGACCGGCGTTGCAACTGCGGATATCACCTATACCGGGTGCCATACCTATCTCTGGGATCACCGAAAGAACGACTGGTCCCCTGTCGTCGATAAACTCGGTATCCGTGACGCACTGCCGGAACAACCGGTCCCCCCGGCGACGGCGGTCGGTACGATTACGCCGGAGGTTGCGGACGCGACGGGCCTCGACAGAGGGACGATCGTCACCGCCGGCATTCACGACTCCAACTCCAGCCTGATTCCCTACCTCATCACCCGGGAGAGCGATTTCGTTCTCAATTCGACGGGGACGTGGTGCGTCGCGATGCGTCCCACCGAGACCGTGTCGTTCACACCGGACGAGATCGGGAAGATGGTGTTTTTCAATACCGGGTATGACGGTCGCCCGGTGAAGACCTCGATCCTGATGGGAGGCCTCGAGTACGAAACGTACCGAACGATTCTCACGGAACGGCACGGGCGTTCGGACGAACCGGCGTTGAACACGGCACTCCTTGAGGAGCTCGCCGGCGCTGCCGACGCGTTTGTCCTTCCGTCGGTCGTGAAGGGGTCGGGGCAGTTCCCCGACTCGGAGGCGCGG
>JBKHFT010000117.1:0-10541 GCA_046540055.1 Alkalispirochaeta sp. | reverse complement strand
GAGAGCTACCCCTCCGCCGGGGGATACGTTGTTCCCCTGAGGGTGATAACCGCCCAGGCGTCGATCGACCCGCCGGGTACAAGCGTGGTCAGCCCGAGTTCCGGACGCTGGAACGCCGCCCCCGGTGCGGAAAACGGCTCGATCGCGATCGCTTCTCGCGTCGGTGGAACGAAAAGCTGGATCATCGAAAAGGCTCCACCCGTCTCGATCTCGATTCGGCCCGTCGGACCCGCCAGGGTCGCCCGGGTCGATTCCGCGAGACCGATATCGATCTCGTCGTGGCCGATCGGCCGGGCGACGCGGTAATCGATCGCCGTTCCATCGACTTTGCGCCGATCGCCGGTGGGGCGGAGCCGTTCGTCTACCTCGAGGTATTCCCCGGAGGCGACGTGGAGGGTTGCCACATCGATCGGCTCTCCCGCGCCGAGGCCGGGAGCGACAAAATAGGGATGCCATCCTACCGTGATCGGAGCAACCTCCTCGCTCTTGTTCGTCACCCGGATCCGGTACACGAACTTCGTGTCTCGAAGGATATAGCGAAGGCGCACGCCGAGACGCCACGGGTAGCCCGGTTGGGGCGGAATATCCCCCTCCAGCGTGATCGATCGTTCGGGTCCGGCGGGGTCATCCTCGTGGTTGATCACTCCCGGATCTCCGACGGGTTCGTCCTCGTCGCCGATCACCCCCGGATCTCCGACGGGTTCGTCCTCGTCGCCGATCACCCGCAGGTCTCCGACGGGGTCGCCCCCGCCGGCGTCGTTCCTCCGACGACGCGCCCCCTCCGGGACGTCCGGCCCTTTTCCCCCGTCGACGACTGCAAGAGCCGTTCGGTAGAGAAACCCGTGGATCGCGTCCCCCATCATCGTATCGTTAATCGGCAGCCGGCACGTCGCACCCTGAAAGGTATAGGAACCACCGGGAACCCGGTCTGCAAAGGGCACCAGTGGACGTCCCCGGAAGAGATCGGTTTCCACCGGGGAACGCGCCGGTTCCGGGTCTCCCCAGAGGATATCGACCGGGGCGTCTACCGCCGAATCGGTATCCGGCGAGAGTGGACACAGCCGGAGCCGGTGCACCGTGCCGCCCCGGGCGGGATCGATCAACGCCGCTGCGCCGGCAGGTGACCGAAGCCACTGCAGCCGGTGAACCGTCTCATCGGTGCGCTTCATCCCTCGCCTCTTCCTCCGCGAACAGTGGCGCATATACGGCCGGATCGTAGGTATCAAACCGGTAGCTCCTGAGGTATTCCACCGCCCCGGCCCGCCGGACGGCAGCAACAAGTTCACCGATCTGCGTCTGCGATGCGAACGCTTCGATCGCGTCGAGCTTCATCTGAAACTGCGCGGCATCTCCGCGAAGACAGATATCCGGCTCCTCCGTGAACGGCCGATACGCCGCGATCTCATGGACCCAGGGACGCGCCGTGATCGGTGTGCCCAACTCCGGCCAGATGTCACCTTGAGCGTGAAAGATGCTGATCATCGCCTCCTGGTGGACCACCTTGTGATCCGGGTGGTAGTCGTTCATCGAAAGCAGAAAGATCCGGGCAGGCCGGTAGTCCCGAAGCTCGGCGGTGATGCTGTTCTGGAGCCCCGTGTAGCCCTGAACCACGTGAGGAGCGGTACCCCACGTGTCGGGGATCTCCGCTGCCGACACGCGTCCCTGCCAGAGGTGGAGGCGCGTATCGGGGTAGTTGTACCATCCGACGTCGTCGACCCCGAAGAGTTCGAAGGAGCGGCGCGTCTCCTCCCGGCGACGGTCGACGACCTCCGCCGGGGAGACTGCCGGGGTGTATCCCATCCGCCCGTCCGTTGCGATCCGGACCCGCACCTCCACCGCTTCTGCCCGGGCGAGGGCAAGGAGAAGGCCCCCGGCTACCGCCGGATCGTCGTCGTGGGGAGAGATGAAGAGCCATCGCTCCGGTTCCGACCAGTCCGGCAGAACATCGCGGAGCGATCCCCGAACGCTTCCGCCCCCGGGCAGCCGCCGGACGTTATTGGGTGAACTCATTCCCGACTTTCCGCGCCCGTGCGGGTGTATCGAGGTCGATCCCGAGGGCAAGACCGATCTCGACAAGAAGATTCCACCCCGCCGCGAGTTGCAGGTACGTCGTCGACTCGCCGAGGTCGGGTATCCGGATCGTCGGGAACCGCGTCTCCCGGGAGGCAACGGCGATCACGGTCACACCGACCCCCTTCTCGAGGACAGTGGCGAACTTCTCTTCCTCCACAGGGAACGGATCGATCAGCACGACCACATCGTTCGGGTCCATCACCTCCTCGATACCGTGGACTGCATAGGTTCCCTCGAGAAAGTCGGAACGCTTCCGGGTGATTTCATTCGTCTTGAGGGTGAGCTCTTCCGCGACGCCGTCGTTTCGACCGGCGAAGAAGATCACCGGAGCCCGCACCGCGGCTTCGACGAACGTTCCCGGTACGGGGAGTTCCAGAACGGACCCGAACGCCTCGGCGAGGCGCTCTCGATCGATCGCATCCGCGCCGTTCCGGTGGCGAAAGAGGGCGTCGTACACCAGCCCCTGCTCCACTACCGACTTCGTCGCCGCTACCGCCTCTTCGGGACCGCACCCGAGAACGAAAGACTCCTCCGCGGCGTCGACGATCGGCGTGCCGCCGTTGGCGACGATGCCCGTCGACCCCGCGGGATTCGCGGTCCGCAGAAGGCGAACCCCTTCGGCGGTGCGCCCCGAGTTGGAAACCACGAAGAGGTGCGCATCGTCGAGGTTGTATTCGCCGACCTGGTTCGCGCCGTCAACGACGAACCGTTCCTTCCACCCCTGCCGCAGCGCCTGAGCGACAACGCGCTTCGCCGGAAAGATCCGGCTTGACCCTTCACCGGTCAGGATCGTCGTACTTCCCTTCACCGCGAGAGCGGTCGCGGCATCGGCGTCAAATCGGCGGATCACCGTCGGTGTTTCGAGCATCTCCCGGCACAATGCGTATTGTGTGTATCGTTGTTCGCTGTTCATTTCGTTTCTCCCGTTTGTCTGCTTCGTTCCATCTTTGCAGGTGATGACCTCTTCTACAATCGAATTTCCCGTGCCCCCGCCTCGGCAAGATCGAGATACTCCGGGAGTGGGCCGGCCAGTGGTGCGGCGTACTCGAGAAACACCTCCGTAACGTCCCCCGGAGCCAACATCTCCGGTGGCATCGGCCGCGCACGGACCGCGACATCCCCGAGGGGAGCGGTACCGTAGGTCACCTCGTAGGGATGTCCGATCCCGGCACCCTTCCGCTCGATCGTAATCATCACCCCCGTCTCGTCACCGAGGGCGCGACGTACCGCTTCGACGCCGCAGGCGTACGCCTCGGCAGCATCGTGGGGCCCCCGCCGATCGATAGCTGCCATCGGCATCGACTCGGGGACCTGGAATTCGCCGCGGTATCCCGTCTCCGCTGCGATAAACCGGTGCAGACTGAGAGCGGCGCTGGAACCGCTCATCGCGCCGAACTCAACGTTGTTGAACCGGTCCGTCCCCGCCGCGGCGGAGACGGGGGTACCGTCGTCCCAGCGCGTTCCCTCACCGATCACGATCGACGCCCATCCCCAGGAGTCGATCGCATTCCGGAGATCGTCGAGGACTTGATCCCGGGTGATCGGCTGTTCCGGCAGGTAGATCATGTGTGGCGCATCTCCCGGGCGACGACGGGCAAGGGCCGACGCTGCGGCGAGCCAGCCGGCGTCGCGACCGATCGTCTGGTGCACAAGAAAGCGATCGACCCGTTGCATATCCCGGGCGAGACGCCCCGCCTGCTGAACCGAGAGTGCCACGTACCGGGCAGCCGACGGGAATCCGGGGGTGTGGTCCACCGCGTAGAGATCGTTGTCCACCGTCTTGGGGATGCCGATCCCCCGGATCTCGTACCCCGCATCGGAGCAATACGCGCTGATCCGGTTGATCGTGTCCATCGTGTCGTTGCCGCCGATGTAGAACAGATAGCGAATCCCGTACTTCTCGAGGAGGCGATGAATCTTCGGCAGGTCCTCGTCCTGTATCTTGTACCGGCACGACCCGAGGATCGAGGCGGGAGTATCCCGCAACCGGTCGAGATCGCGATACGAAAGACCGTCCAGCGACAGCAGCCGCTCCTCGAGAAAACCCTCGATCGCGAAATGCATGCCGAAGATCCGCCCCCGTCGCCGGGCGTCGTCGCCGAATCCCGCCGCCCGCGCTGCGGCGATCACCCCTGCGAGACTCGCGTTGATCACCGCCGTGGGTCCTCCGGACTGTCCTACCAGTATATTACCGTCCATACCGTTCGCTCCCTCCTTGAATGATCCGTTCCGTATGCTCCCGGTAGGCGAGATACGCCGCACCGTGAAGCGTTCCGGTTACATGGTTCATGATATGCAGCTCCCGCCCCGAAACGGTCTGTCCGAGACGGGGAAAGCCGGTACGATCCACCCCGTCAGGCAGGGCGAGAGCCACCACGTCGGGATCGATCATACGAACCGCCGTGGCACAGGCAAGATCTACCTCGTCCCGGGAATGTACGGGAGCATCGTCGAGGAGTTCCCCGGCGCTCCCCGATCGTCCGCGAAGGAGGTGGTTTTCGAAGACGATCCCCGCTCCGACGGAGACGGGTTTCCCCGTTATCGAGAGGCCGAGAATCGTCGTCACCGCCTCGGGCATCCCTTGCCGGACCGCGAGAGCGATACAGTTCGCGTCGTTCTCGATCACCACCGGTACCTCGTCGGTCACCCCCTCGATCTCGGCAAACGTCGCCGCCGGATCGTCCAGCGTCCAGGGGAAGTCTGCGGATCGCCGGATTCTCCCCCGCCCGTCGACGACACTCCCTACGGCGGCGCCGATACCGAGGATCTTCGACGCGAGAGAACCCCGTATCGAACGAGATCGCTCGATCTGATCGTGTACCAACCGGTGAATCATCCCGATCACACCGGCAACGTCGCCGGGCCCGATCCCGTCGAGAGAAGCGACGGCGCGTTCGACGACGGTATCCCCGGCGAAATCGGTCACCCCGACAGCCACCGCCCCCGAGTCCCACAGGAGTCCGAGGAATACCCCTCGCTCCGGCTTGAGTCCGATGATGACCGGAGGTTTTCCCCCACCGGCTCCCGAGGTGCCCCGTCCGACGGTGGTAACCACGTTCTCTCTGCGGAGTTCGCGTACGAGGTTCGAAACAGTCGAGGCTCGAAGGTTTGTCTCACGGGCAAGATCTGTCTGCGAACTCTCCCGGCGCCGGCGGAGGGTATCGATAATCCTCCGGAGATGCCGCTCTCTCAGCTGTTCCTGTGGTGTTGCTACCCCACCCGCCGCTCCTCTATGTTTGTTCATTCATTGTATTAACTAACGTATACCATCGGTAACGTACTTCGTCAACGACGTTCTTGCCGCGTCCCTCGTATCCGACCTCCGTTGGCGACAAGGTATGTCGGCTCTCGTCATGCCGGTTCTACCGTGTCCGGTATTGTCAACGACGAGGTTCCGGCTGTAGGGTGGCGTACCGATGTTCACCGCAGCTTCACTTTCATTCCTGCCGCACCTCATCCGTCTTGCCCTGCCGATCGCGCTCCAGGCGCTGATGATGACCGTTCTCAACCTGGTGGACACGGTGATGGTGGGGCAACTCGGGGAGGTACAGATCGGCGCGATCGCCCTGGGAAATCAGATCTTCTTTCTTCTGATGCTCTTTCTCTTCGGCGTCGGGAGCGGCGGTGCGGTGTTCGCCTCCCAGTACTGGGGGCGCCGGGACGTGCACGGTGTTCGACGGTCGATGGCGATCGCCCTGATCGTCGGCGTTGCCGGAGCGACACTGTTCACACTGGTGGGGGAGCTGATTCCCCGTACGCTTCTTTCTCTCTTCAGCAGCGACGGTGCGGTCCTTGATGAAGGCACCGGATATCTGCGCATTGTCGCTCTGAGCTACATTTTTACCGCTGTGAGCATCAGTTATGCCCACGGACTGCGCAGTATCGGAGACACCCGTCTGCCGATGTACGCCACGGCGGTATCGATCGTACTGAACATCGTCGGGAACTACGCCCTCATATTCGGAGCGTTCGGGTTTCCCGCCCTCGGTGTGCGGGGAGCGGCGATCTCGACGGCGATCGCGCGTCTGGTGGAGGTTGCGATCATCCTCACCGTGGTGTACCGACGCAACGGTCCGACGGCGGTTCGCGGTGCAGATTTTCGTTCTCTCGACCGCGCCTTCGCCACGGCGTACTTCAACCGGGCGCTCCCGGTGATCGTAAACGAGATTCTCTGGTCTACCGGTTTTGTACTGTACACCGTCGTGTTCGGCCGAATGGGTACGAGCTTTCTTGCGGCGTACAACATCTCCGATACGGTGGGGCGTCTCATGCTCGTCTTCTTTATCGGGACGGGAAACGCCACGGCGGTCCTTATCGGAAACATGATCGGAGCCGGTCGTTCCGAAGAAGCGGAACAGGTGGGCAAGACGATCCTTCGCCTCGCGCCGATCGTTTCGGGAGTCGTCGGGATCGTCGTGTTCTTCGTTGTCGCCCCCCTGGTTCCCTACCTCTTTTCGGTAAGCCCCGAGGTGCGCCGGCTGGTAACGCAGTTCCAGCAGATGTTCGCGATCCTTATCGTCGCGAAAGCGATGAATATCCACGTGATCGTCGGAATCCTTCGGGGCGGTGGAGACACCCGGTACGCCCTGGCGATCGACATCCTTCCCCTGTGGTTTATCGGCGTACCCGCGGCGTTCATTGCCGGCCTTGTCCTGGCCGTACCGGCACCGATGGTATACCTCGCCCTCAATATGGAAGAGATAACCCGCGCGATCATCGGATGGCGGCGAGTAAACTCGGGGGTATGGGTCAACGATCTTGTCGGCGAGGGATCCGGGACGTTTCCCGACCGGTTCGAGCCGGTCCCGGGGTACGAAACAACCGATATTCCTCCGGCCTTCGACGATTCCGACGCTACCGGCGACGCCCGGGGTGGTCACCCGTCCCCGTGAATCGCGGTGAGGATCGTCGTGACGTCGGCGGTCCCCGGAAGGGGGCGCTCCTTCGCCTCATAGGGGAACACACTTCTCGCGGCGGTTACGCCTGCGCTTTCCGGGGGTACCCCCGACGCGATCGCCTCGGCGCACCGCTGCGCCCAGTGCAGGCATTTTCGGCGGGACGGAACGTGGACAAGAGCGAATTTCTCTCGCAACAGGATCGGGGCGTTCGGATTCATCGCCCTCTCATCATACCCGTCGCCGCCACCGCGTCATAGCCCGAGGATCTGCGGGACGTAGTCGAATCGCCCCGGGATTGGTACGTTTTCACCGATGGCTTCTTCACGTTCTCTCGGCCCTGCCCCCCACCGTCGCGTCCTCGAGCTGATCCGCGCACTCCCGGCGGTTGACGTCCAGAATCGCCTGCTTCGAGTGACCGACAAAGAGATCGCCACCGCCCTCCTGTATATGGCGGAGGCGGAGCGGTGGAGCGTTCTCGATCTGTTGGGGAGCGCCAAACGCGGGCGAATCATAGAAGAAATGACCCGGCAACAGCGGAGCCGGATCGAGTACAGCTACTACGAGACGGCGATCCGGACGGTGATCCGCAACCTCGAGGGGGCTAACGTGCAAGGTGCCCGAACGTACTACCGACCGAGGACCGGCCGGGATCGATAATACGGAAGCGGTGACCTCGCCGACGGTTAGGGCATCAAACTCTCGAGATCGCCGGTGAACTCCGCGGTAGAGACGAGGCGCGCGAGGGTCTCCCGGTGGGTATCGAGGGAATCCCGAAATCCGTAGGCGACGGCGAACATGATCACCTCTTCCTGCTCATGCGCCACGAAGAAGATCCCGGACACATCCTGCTCCGAGTCGTCGAACGTCGTCGTTGCAACGCTCCGACCATCAAAATCGTAGAGCTCGTCCGCGTCGTTTCCGATCGCGTTTCCTTCGGCGGACATCACGGTCTCGAACATGCCGTCCAGAATTCCCGATATACTGTCCACCGGAATCCCCATCATCGCCATGAGGAACGTCGGCATGATTCCGATCACCAGCGCCGTATCCCCGGGGGAGATATCAGGCATCTCCGTCGCCGACTCGTCCGTCAACGATTCCCGGTTCGCGATCATGATATTCCCGTCTGCCTCGGCAACAAACCAGCTTTCGGGATAGAAAAAGGTAAGTTGCTGCTCATCGCTTTGGTATTCAGCAAATCCTGATGGACGGGCGCCGAACTGGGCCCACGCGGTTCCAACCGTCACGATCAGAACCAACGGTACGAGTAGAAGACGTTTCATACCTATAGGCGTACTCCATCCCCACCTGGTTGTCAATGTTCGATTTTTACCGGTCGATTCTATGGCGAACGACTTGCACCGCGTGAAATAGATTATTATTTTTGTAATCAATGACAGCAACACGCGATGCATACGTAACGATTGAGTATACCTTCTCCGCTCCCGACGGGACCATCCTCGGGAGCAGCGACTACAGCGGCCCCTTCACCTTTCGCCACGGCTACGGCGACGTCGTCCCGGGGCTCGATACCTATACCGAGGGCGCCCGGATCGGTGACGATCTTACCTTTGTGGTCGCTCCCGAAGAGGGATACGGACTCCGGGACGAAGGCAAGGTGCGGCGGGTAGCGAAAGATGCCCTTCCCCTCGGGAGAGAGCCGGAACCGGGCTTGCGGGTCAATGTCGGCGGAACGATCTACATCGTCACCGAGGTGAACGACGACGATCTCGTTCTCGATGCAAACCACCCCCTTGCGGGGATACCTCTTCACTTCTCCCTGCGCATCGTCGATATCGCTACGGAAGACCCCCGGGAGGCGAGCTCCTGCGGGTGCGGGAGCAGTTGCAGCTGCGCGTCATAGCTCCCGGACGTCGGTGAAGCGAGCGGCGCGGGTGCCGGCTACCGCGACGGGCGTTGCAGTTTCTTCGGAACGGTCCTGACGAAAACGTTCGCTGCGTATACGATGCTCCGGTGATTACCCTCTACCAGTTCATGCGGATCGTGGAGATCCGTACCAAGATCATCAGCGTCTCCGCGTTTCTCCTCGGGGCGCTCTACGGGATCTACCGTTTCGGATCCGTCGATATCCTCGTGCTGGTAACGATGGGGGCCGCGGTCCTCGCGGTGGATATGGCGACCACCGGGTTCAACTCGTTCTTCGACTATTTTCACGGTGTGGACCACCGGAAGCTCAACCGGGAGGAAGACAAAGTCCTCGTCCACGAGGGGGTGCCGGCGGGCACTGCGCTGATCGTGTCCCTGATTCTGTACCTCGCCGCGGCTGTCCTCGGCGTCATCCTTGCGTTTATTGCGACCCCCTGGGTGATCCCGATCGGAGCGGTATCGATGCTGGTGGGATACCTCTATACCGGCGGTCCCCGACCGATCTCCCGGACCCCCCTGGGTGAACTGTTCGCCGGCGGGTTTCTCGGGTGGCTTCTCGTATCGCTGACGATCTTTGTCCTTGCCCCGGAGGAAATCACCGGCCGCGATCTCCTTGTGGGAATACCGTCCTTTCTCTTCGTGGCGTCGATCCTCACCGTCAACAACACGTGTGACATCGAGGGCGATACCCGATCGGGGCGTCGCACCCTCTCGATCCTCCTCGGGCGTCCCGCGGGAGAGCTCCTGGTGTACCTCCAGGGTGCCGCGGCGTTTATCGTCGCCGGCGCCCTCGCCGGCACCGGGGTTCTTCCACGGCAGGTTCTCTTCGGAATCGTCACCGCAGCCGTTCTGAGCGTTCCGGTATACCTCGGGATGCACCGTCGCGGCTACTCCCACGAAACGAAAGGCCCGTCGATGGGTGCGATTTCCCGGATTTTCCTTCTCTACTCCCTGGGAATACTCGTTCCGCTGGCAATCGTGATCGTGTGATACGATACTTACGGGTGGTACCTGACCGATGGTAGTCCTCGAACTGGTACAGAACGTTGCGCTCCTTCTCGCCCTCACCGTGGGATACGACTTGGTATCGGAACGGTGGAACCCCGCGTCTCGCGTCGGAGGCGTCGTCCAGGGCGTCCTCTTCGGAGTGATCGCGATCATCGGTATGATGACCCCCGTTGTATTTGCCCCGGGAGTGGTTTACGACGGCCGATCGGTGGTCCTCGCTGCGGCGGGATTCATCGGAGGGCCCGTCGTCGCCACGACCGCAGCGATCGCCGCGGGAACGTATCGCTGGGTTCTCGGCGGCGCGGGCGTTCTCCCGGGGGTCTTCACCGTCCTCACCGCGGCGTTCCTCGGGGTGCTCTGGCATCAGCTCCGGAAGACGGACGCCAGGTGGCGGACGATCCCCGCCCTGTGGGGTCTTGGCCTCGCGGTACACGTGGTGATGCTCCTCCTGCAGCTCCTGCTCCCGGACCGTTTGGGGTTTGAGGCGATACGCCGCGTCGGTCTTCCGATCCTGGTGGTCTACCCGATCGCACTCGTCGTTACGCTCTCGATGCTGTTGCGGCGGCAGGACCGAACATCGGCGCTGGAACGTCTCCGGGAGCGGGAATCGCAGTACCGGGCGCTCTTCGAGAACCGCCACGCGCCGATGCTGGTGATCGATCCCGATGATTCACG
>JBKHFT010000116.1:0-10556 GCA_046540055.1 Alkalispirochaeta sp. | reverse complement strand
GTGTTTCATGTACGCGTCGTTCACGGCGATTACCGGAAAGCGGAGTTTCCCCACTGCGGCGCGGGCGGTGTTCCGGAGCACTCCCGCGGTGGTCTCTTCACATGCGCCGATCACCTCGTCGGCGTAGCGTCGAGCCCCTTCGTGGAGGTGGTGAACGAGGTCACCCCCGTCGTCGATCACGATGTGCGGTGCGATCTCGAGGGCGGTGAGCTGGTGTGCCTCGAAATCCTCCCGTCCCGCCCCGTGGACCGCGTAGACATGGAGGCCACGATCCGCAAGGGCGGCGACGACGTCGTCTTTGGTCGAGAGGGGGTTGCTCCCGGTCACCGCCACCTGGGCACCTCCGGCGGCGAGGACGAGGGCGAGGTATGCGGTCTTCGCCTCGAGGTGGACACTCACCGCGGCACGGAGCTCCGCAAAGGGACGCTCCCGGGCGAACCGGTCTTCGAGACTGCGGAGAATCGGCATGTTCCGGCGAACCCATTCGATCTTCCGGTTCCCCTCGGCGGCGAGGCCGGGGTCGGCGACGATGTCGGGGGGCATCCGACGCCGGGCCCCTGGGGAGACCGTCGAAGGGATCCTGTCGCCCTTCCCGGGATCGTCCCCGCCACGGCGGCGGGATGTATCTCCGGCGCCGCTCATAGCGCCTCCACGATCGCCTCGACAAGGGAGACGAACTTGTCCCGGACCATCCGTCCCGTCTCGATCACCTCCTCGTGGTTGAGGGGCTGGTCGAGAATCCCTGCGGCCATGTTGCTGATCGCGCTGATCCCGAGGACGCGCATCGACGCGTGGACCGCGGTGATAACCTCCGGAACGGTGGACATCCCCACCGCGTCGGCACCGAGAGTCCGGAGCATCCGGATCTCCGCGGGGGTTTCAAAACTGGGTCCCGGCATGTGGGCGTAGACCCCTTCCCGGACGTCGATCCCCCTTTCGGCGGCCACGATCTTCGCGAGGCGCCGCAGCTCCGAGGTGTATGCGGTACTCATGTCGTTGAACCGGGGACCGAACTCCTCGATATTCGGGCCCCGAAGAGGGCTTTCGGTGAAGAGCTTGATATGATCGGTGATCAGCATCAGATCACCCGGGACAAACGCGGTATTGACGCCGCCGGCGGCGTTGGTCACCACAAGGGTGTCCACTCCGAGGAGCTTCATCACCCGCACCGGAAAGACCACCTCATCCATCGAGTATCCCTCGTAGTAGTGGAAGCGTCCCTGCATGATCACGACCCGTTTGCCCCCGAGTTCGCCGAAAACGAGGCGACCGGCGTGACCTTCAACGGTGCTCACCGGGAAACCGGGAATATCGGCGTATTCGATCGCGTCGGCGTCGGGGATCCGGTCCCCGAGAACCCCGAGACCGCTTCCGAGGATGAGTCCCACCGTAGGGGTGATCGATGTCTTGCTCCGTATGAGATCAACCGCCCGTTGTACTGCTTCCATTCGCGTATCCATGCATCGCTCCTTGCGTTTCTCCCGACACCGGGGGCTCCCCGGTGGAAGAGCCGCCGAAGGGCAGACTCCCCGGTGTATCGGTTACCCGATAAATGCCGCGACCCCTGCCGTCCCGCCGCAGCGGGGGCGTAAAAAAACCGGGCAGCGCGGGCCACCCGGTCGTATTGTACCATACGAAACCGGCAGTGCCGGAATCACAGGTCCGATGCGTCAGTCGATAAGGTCCTCGATCTCCGCACGGGTCGTCGCGATCTCGATCTCTCCGGAGAGGATCTTCGCTTTCGCGTCTTCCACCGCGTCCTTTACTTCCTGGGGAACGACATCGTCGAATCCGTGGAACGGTGCGATACCGGTGGCGTCTTCAGCGAGGCCGTAGGAGTGGGTACCACCCTCGAACGTATCGTTGACGACGCTTTCAAGGACAACGTAGACCGACTCGGGGATCTTTTTGATCGCGCTGGTCAGCACCGTGTCGGGGGCGACGTTGTTCTGGTCGACGTCGACACCGATCGCGAGAACGTCGTTCTCACGGGCGGCCTGGATCGCACCGAGACCGGTGAGGCCGGCAGCGTGGAAGATGATGTCCGCGTCCTGCTCGATCATCGCAACCGCAGCCTCCCGACCGCGCGCCTGGTCGGTGAAATCACCGGTGGTGACAGAGAGAACCTCCACATCGGGGTTGGCGTACTTCACACCCTGAATAAAGCCGACTTCAAAGCGTTCCACCGGAGGGACGAACATACCGAGGACAACGCCGACAACCGGGTCGGGGTTGAGCTTCGGCGATGCGTCGGAGAATTCCGCGGTCATGTGACCGGCAACCACCCCGGCGAGGAATCCGCTCTGTTCTTCCCGGTAGAGGATACCCTGGAAGTTGGGGATATCCGGGTCACCCGCGATATCGATACCACCGAAATAGGTGTCGGGGTTCATCTGGGCAGCCTCTTTGACCGCCTGGTCCATCAGAAAGCCGACGGCGAATACGATCTCCGCGCCGTCTTCGGCGAGACCGGTGAGGTTCGGGATGTAGTCGGTCTGCTGGTTGGACTCGACGACCCGCGCCTCGAACCCGAGGTCCGCACCCATCTCGAGACCGGCGTAAGCGCCGTCGTTGAAGCTCTTGTCACCGAGTCCGCCGACGTCGGTGGCCATCGCCGCGATCATCGGCTCCGCTTCGGCTTCGGCCTCGGCCGGTGCAGCCTCTTCAGACTGTCCGCCGGCAAAGAGCAGAGCAGTCGTGGCGAGGAGCATTGCAAGTACAATGAAATACTTCTTCATGTTATCCCTCCTTTGGGATCAAGTAGAATTCTGGAAGTGCAGTATACACCCGACTTTCCCGTCGGACAATCGACCGATACCTATTTTGGCTCAACACCTCACAGCAGCACTCCCCGGTCAGCCTCGTTCAGTCCTCACTTCGCTCGATCATGAAATCGGTGCCCACCGCTTTGGGAGGACGACTGCGTCGTACCAGCCCCGCGACGGCGACGACGGTCAGCACGTAGGGAAGGATGATGAAGAACTCTTCCGGTACGTTGGCGATCTCGAAGATCTGCAAACGTACCTGCAACGCCTCGGCGAAGCCGAAAAAGAGCGCCGCGAGAAAGGCACCGATCGGGTGCCATCCACCGGAGATCATCGCCGCCATCGCGATAAAGCCGCGGCCGCCGGTCATGCCCTCGGTGAAGCTGACATTACCCTCTATCGAGAGATACGCCCCGGCCATACCACCGACGAGGCCGCTCACCAGGACGCCGAAGTAGCGCATCTTGTAGACGGACACGCCGATCGTTTCCAGCGCGAGGGGGTGCTCTCCTGCGGCGCGCACATGCAATCCGAGCTTGGTCCGGGACAGGAACCAGGTGAAGACGCCGATGAGGATAAAACTGAAGTAGACGATCGGGGTCTGGTAGAAGAACATCCGCCCGATGACGGGTATACTCGAGAGCACCGGGATCGCCCAGCGAAACTCATCCAGTCCCTGCGGGATCGAGTCGGTCGTCCCGGGATGCCCGACAATCATGATCATCAGGTACGCAGTGATCCCCAGGGCGAGGACATTGAGGACCGCTCCGCTCACCACATGGTCGAGATGGAGACTCACCGTGGCAAAGGCGTGGAGCAGGCTGAAAACCCCTCCAAAGAAGATCGCTGCAATGAGCCCGATCCAGGGATTGCCGGTGGCACCGGCGACAATCGCCGCCGTAAAGGCGCCGACGGTCATGATCCCTTCCATCGCGATGTTAACGACACCGGAGCGTTCGCAGACCACCGCGCCGATCGCGGCGAGGGTGATCGGGGTTGCGTTGCGGATCATCGCGGCCAGCAGGTTTACAATGAAGTCATAATCGATCATCTCACGCCCCCTCCGATTCGACGGCGGCGATATCTGCCTCCGCGTTTCGTTTCTGCCGTCTCTTGCGGCGCCGGTTCCCGATAGCGGTGTAGATATACCGGGCGACGACGAGGAAGAGGATCGTCCCCTTTACGATCTCCACGATCGCGCTTGGAGTCTGCGTCGTTCGCGACATGAACTGCCCCCCCGCATCGAGGGCACCCCAAAGCAGACCGGTGAAGACGACTCCGATCGGATTGCCTCCTGCGAGAAGCGCCACGGAGATACCGTTCCACCCGTACCCCGCCTGGAGGTTCTCGAAGAGACGGTGATCGAGACCGTTGACCTGGTTGAACCCCGCAAGCCCCGCGAGGAACCCCGCGAGCAGCAGCGCCCGGAAGATGTTCTTCCCGACGGAGATCCCCTGGGCGCGAGCTGCATCCTTGTTCTCCCCGACGGCGCGGATCTCGAATCCGATGCTGGTGTGGTAGAGAAGGTAGTGGATCCCGAGGGCCACGACGACCGCGACGAGAATGCCCGTGTGAACGCGATAGTTCGCGTCGGGGAGGAAGAGCTGGAATCGTGGAAGAAAAGTCGATTCGAGAATCTCGTCGGTAACGTAGGGGTGGGTACTCGTCGCGGGATCCCCCCCGTTGGCACGAATAAATACCGGTGAGAGGTACCGCGCAGTGTGGGCAAGCATCATCGTTGTGATCACCTCGTGGGCGCCGGTACGCACCTTCAGGTACGCCGGAACGATCGCCCACGCCGCCCCGAAGAGGCCGGTAAAGACGAAGATGAGGGGAAGGCTCACAACCCCCGGCAGCGCCAGACGCAGACTCAACCACGTCGCCGCCATCGCCCCGAGGTAATACTGGCCTTCGGCACCGATATTGAAAAGCCCCGCCTTGAACGCGAACGCCACGGAGAGGGCGGTGAAGATCAGGGGTGACGCATTGAGCACCGAGATGTGCCAGTTCCGCACCAGGCCACCAAAAAAGAGCGCCTGATACGCCGCGACGGGATCGTAGCCGGTGACGAGCATCAGGACGCCGCCGATCACGATCGCTGCGATAATCCCCATGATCGGCACGATCATCTTCCGGACGCTCTTCCGCACCACCACGATCAGCTCCGCGCGGCCCTTGACGAGGTAGACCTGAACCAGATGGAGGACGATCGCCGCCGCGATCAGCCAGAGCCCCCAGAAGTAGTGAGTCTCATCACGGGACATCGATGCCCCGAGCCAGAGAACGGTCCCCGCTGCCCCGAGAACCACCGTTACCGCACCAAGGACGCGGGACATGATCGATCCACCGGTACCGCCCGGGGTGGATACGTGTTGCTCCGTACTCATGCGCTGCGCTCCTTTCCTCCGGTCATGTAGAACCCGACCTCGCGTTCGTCGGTCTCTCCGGTCGCCAGTTCTTTCACGATCTGCCCCTCGTAGAGTACGAGGATCCGGTTCGCCAGGGCGAACACCTCCTCAAGCTCGAGGGATATCAGAAGAATCCCCACATCACGGTCGCGCATCGCAAGGATCTGGGAGTGAATATACTCGATCGCACCGACGTCGAGTCCCCGTGTGGGCTGACTTACCAGCAGGAACGAGGGATCCCGGGTGAACTCCCGGGCAAGGATCACCTTCTGCTGGTTTCCCCCGGAGAGGGTGCCTGCCGCTGCGAGGGCGCCGGAGGTGCGGATGTCGAAGTTACTGATCAGTTCTTCCGCCCGGGCGGCCATTGCGGCATAGTCGAGGAACCATCCTCCGGCACGGACGTTGGGGGCACGATCGTGGTACCCGATCGTGATATTCTCGGCGACGCTGAAGGGCAGCACCAGTCCGTACCGGTGTCGGTCTGCAGGAACATAGCTGATCCGCCGGTTGATCCGTTCCTTTGTGGTCAGTCCGGCGATATCGGTCCCCTGATGTCGTAACACCCCGGATTCGACGCCTCGGAGCCCCATGATCGCCTCAGCGAGCTCCGTCTGGCCGTTGCCGTCGACACCGGCGACACCGACGATCTCCCCGGGACGCACCTCGAGGGAGAGACCGTGTACCGCCGGTATACCCCGGTCGTCGCGGACGACGAGATCGTCGATCTGGAACACCGGTTCGGGTCTCACGGGGTGTTCCGTCCGTTCCACCCTGAGTACTACGCTCCGCCCGACCATCAGGTTCGCGAGATCTTCCTTGGTCACATCCGCGGTATTGCGTTCTCCTTCGATTCGTCCACGACGCAGGATATAGACACGGTTGGAGATCTGCATCACCTCTTCGAGCTTGTGAGTGATGATGATGATCGACACGCCGTTGTTCCGGAGCCCTTTGATCACGGTAAAGAGCTCCTCAACCTCCTGGGGGGTAAGCACCGCGGTAGGCTCGTCGAGGATCAGGATCTTCGCCTGCCGATAGAGTGCTTTGAGGATCTCCACCCGTTGCTGGAGCCCTACCGAGAGGTTCATGATCTTCTCGTCGGGGTCGATCTTCAGACCGTAGCGGATGCTCAGCGCCTGGACCTGTTTGCGGGCGGTGCGGTAGTCGATCTGGGGTCCTTTGCCCGGTTCCGATCCGAGGATGATGTTTTCCGTAACAGTCAGCGTCTCTACCAGCATGAAGTGCTGGTGCACCATGCCGAGACCCTTGTCGATCGCGTCCCTCGGGGAAGAAAACTTCACCGGTGTACCATCGATGATGATCTCCCCGGCGGTCGGTTCGTAGAGCCCGTAGAGGACATTCATCAGGGTGCTCTTTCCCGCACCGTTCTCGCCGAGAAGACAGAGGATCTCCCCCTCGTAAAGGGTGATACTGATGTCGTCGTTGGCGAGCACCTTCGGAAACTGCTTTACGATGTGTCGGGTCTCAAGAATTTTTTTTGTCATCCTCACTCCTCGCGGAGTTCTATGGTAACGCAGGATTACCGGTTCTGCATATCTTTTCCTCCGTCTGACTGAGTACCTCGCGACAGCGAGGCTACCGGTCCGTGTAACGAGGTCCGTATCACGGATTCCACCTGAACGCGAGGCGACACAGGTCTGTGGTTCTGTACAGCTGACGAATCGGCAGGGTCACACCCCCGGCCGACACCGGGGACGCCTCGATCAGTCCGAGAATCCGTCCTACCCGGGCAAGCATCCGGGAGTGGATCGCCGTGGCGATCACCTGACGATTCGGAACCCAGCTATCGGGATCGCTCGACAGAGCAAGAATGCGAGAGAGCGTTTCCAGAGTCCCGGCGAGGTCGAAGGCTGACCGTCCGCTTTCTTCGGTTCCCAGAGTATGGAGAAGAAAAAGCCCGTTCAGCTGGATCGCAACGAGGGGAGGCAATCCGTCGTCAAAGACCCAGGGTGCCCGGTTGAAAACGCGGATGCAGAGGGACTTGTAGAACTCCCCGACCGATCCGCCCCGTACGAGGGCGATCGCCCGGGAAGTAAGACCTATCGGGACGGTCGGATCGATGTAGCCACACCCCACAAGGAGGGTCAGGAGCACCGAGATGTTCACCCGGGCCGAGGCGGCGTCCATTCCCAGAGCGCGGGTCATCGCCCAGGAGATCGCCGGTCCGCTGCCGCGACAGGCGGACCCTGACCCTTCGGCGTCGAACTGATTCGGGTCTTCCAGGTCGGTACCGATGCATCCGGCGCCGGCCCCGCCGGCACCCACGTATTCGTCACCTTGCTTACCGACCTCGCCGTTCCGTACTGCATCGTCCAGCATCCGCAGGAGGTACCACGAGCGACGAACAAATGGAACATCGAGGTAGCACGAGGGATCGAGGTCGTCCCGGATCCGGAGATACCCGCTGAAGCGCTCTTCCCGCGCTCCGAGGAGCGCCCTGACCGCCGCGAGGGGCAGCCCGGCAAGTTCCGCCCGACACCGGTAGCAGGTCCAGAAGGAACGGAACGAGGCGACCGGTCCGATCCGGCTCCCCTTCTCCCCCGGTCGGTCCGATCCCGATCCGAGGTGCGGACTCCCCGGTTTCCGCCGGTTCGGCACCGCACCGGCGGTGTGATCAACGTCCCGTTCCGGCCGTTCCGATACGTGCCGATCTGCGCCACAGGGATCACCGTCTTCCAACGCCGTACGATCCTGCATCGGACTGCTTTGTCGGGGATCGTCGGGGAACCGGCGGGTCGAAACCCACCCGTCGAGCCATGTCTGAAACGTGAACATACCTGTAATACAGCGGGAATTGTCACAGTGCTTGCATTTGCGGGGAATTTCCGTAAGAAATTCCGAGGGCGGTACGCGGGCCCGACAGATAAGAGGACGCGGCAGATAAGAGGACCCTGCCTCAGTCGACGGACCGGACGGCGCCGGTGAACTCGGTTCTCGTGTTCAGCAATGTGAGGGAGCACTCCGGCTGCAGCCTGAGGGGAGGATAGAATTGCTAAAGACCCCTCGTTGAGTGGTTGTGACTATGAGGTCCAACTTATGCCGATAATCCGGCGACTCATCCCGTCCGATTTGCTGCGCTCATGAAATGAGATCGCGTCATAGCCGGTTAAGAGAGTCTCCCGCTGTTGACAGACAGGGTAACAGTACTTGTTTTCTGGGTAAAAACAAGTTAATAATCTTTAAAATTTAGCGGCTTTTCGCGGAGCAATTGCTGATTTATAGTAATGGTGTGATGGTAGATATATCGATTTCGTCCTGTCCCAGGATCTGTCCGGCTCTTGTGGTAATGCTTGTCTCGGCTCCTTTTGTGAATTCGCAACCTGTTGAATCGCTGGTTATGGAGATCGATAAGCCGGAACGGATGGAGGCAATTGAAACGGAAGTCACTGAGTATACCGATCAAGACGGAACAAAGATTATTCAGAGCGCTTCAGACTTTCACATTCTTACGGACGTGGGTATAGACAAGCTGTATGACACCTTTGCAGATCGGGATGCCCAGACGGATATTTTACCTCGAGTTCGGGAATACCAGTGGGAACCACTCAACAGTCCTGAATCGGAACACGTCGATGCGGTATTGGAAACTCAAGTTGTCGGAATACAGTTCATGGGGTTCGACGGGACCTACCGTTTACGCAATAAATCGGAATTGATTGATCGACGAGACAAGACTCCTCGGCGGGTATTGCTTCGATATGAGATGGTCGAGTCTCTGGACGGAAAACTGGAGTCAAGTTCCGGGGTTTATCTACTGGAGGAGACATCCGTTGGTGGTGAAAACTATACCTATATGCGCCATCAAAACACCATCGAATTTCGTGATACCTTTTTGGGTTTGAAAACGATCCTCCGTAGATTCGCACCACGCGATACAGAACGAATGTTCAACGCGATTATTGAAGCGGCACGAAACCGATAAGCCCCCTGATATCCTGGTCGGCAAAACGGAGACCGCCACCTAGAAAGAAGTCCCTCTCGTACACACCGAGAATGTCATCAACACCGCCGGTCAGGAATACCCAGTTCAGGGGGTTATTGCTCCGGGGGTCAAAGAAGGGGTAGATGGTGCCGGTACCACGAAGGTAGACACCGTCTTCCGCTCCGAAATCAAAGGCTTCTGCACTGACGGCGATCCGGTCTACGGGACGAAGGTCCACACCAACGCCTCCGGTGTTTTCAATGATCCCTCCCCGAAGAGTCACGGGGCCCCAGGAACGGGCAAGCTGGGCGTTGATCTTCAGATCATCCGTCCGGACGCGTTCATCTTCGATGATGCGGGTTGTGGTGGTGCCGGTCTCACTGCGGAGGGTCTCCGTACGACGCTCCGTCTCCGTAGGTACAGGGGTACTGGTGACACCGAGAGAGTAATACTTGTCCTTGTTGCCCGGGGTAAGCCGCAGATCAAAGACGCTGCGGGCGTTATTCTGCTGAATGAGGTAGTCACTCTGAAAACCGACCTGGACTCCCAGACCGATAGTGGAATCGATAAACTCCTCGCCCTTGCCGGCAATACGGTCAACACGGTTATAGAAGTCGTCGTCTGTGAGTAGCTTGCCTATGGTACCCTCGCCGTCGCGAACCAGAGTGGTTACATCCGCCACGTTGTCGGCGGCGACCTGGACTGAGGCAAGAACCGTCCGGAGTTCCGCCAGGTTTTCTTCTATTCCGCGAATACTCCGGGAAAGGGTCTCGTCATTTGCACCGACCAGACTGTCGAGGCGGGCGGTCAGACGGGCGGTATTGTCCAGAATCTCCTGAATAGTCTGGACCTGCCGGCCCGAATCCTGGTTGATTGTTCCGGTGAACTGTTCCACGTTCTGCATGGAAGCCCGTATCAGCAGGAGGTTTTCTTCGATAAGGGCGCCGGCGGAGAGAGTGGTCTCCCGGGCGATATCAACGATTTCATCCAGAGCCGCTATGGTACCCTCTTCTTCCAGATACCTGTTGATTTCGGCAACGAAATCCGAGGCATTCAGAGCGAGGTCGTTTGCGCTGACCATGACGTCGGACATGGCCGCCTGCTGCCGGACGTTTCGGACGACATCGCCGTTCTGGAGAAACGCGCCCTGTCCGCTTCCCGGATTGAGCGAAACCGAAGCTGTACCCAGCATACTTGCGGTGTTCTTGGAGACAACCGCATCTTCGGCGAGCTGTACGTCCTCCCGTATTTCAAGTGTCAGCCGTGCACGATTATCGATCAGTTCTATGGCCGTCAGGCGCCCTACCCGAACTCCGGCAAGACTGACGGCAGAATCAATTACCAAACCACTTGCGTCTTCCATATATGCATGGACAACATAGCTGCCGCCACCGCGACTCAGATCCTCGGTAGTCCGCATGATATAGATCACCAGGAGGG
>JBKHFT010000115.1:0-10615 GCA_046540055.1 Alkalispirochaeta sp. | reverse complement strand
GCCACGCCCTCGGGGGTTGCAAATCGCTTTGTCGGAGTATGAGAGAGAATGCTTCGCGCCCGGGAACGGATCTCTCCCGTATCGTCGTAGAGGAGGGATCGGTTCAGATCGGTGACGACCGTTCCCGGAGCGATCCCGTTGACTCTGACCCCGTACGGTGCGAGCTGCGCCGCGGCGGTCCGGACGATACCCTCCACTCCGTGCTTGGATGCGTTGTAGGCGTAACTTCCGTAGAGCGCGGCGCGGCTCCCGTTACTGCAGAGGTGTACGATATGCCCCCGTCGCAGAGGTACCATTAATCGCGCCGCGACGACGGTTACCGCGAAGGCGCCGACCAGATTTACCTCGATCACGCGTCTGAAATCGGTGATCAACGATGCGGGATCGTCGGTATGGAGCTCGTACGGGCGGTGGTGGACGCCGGCGAAGTTCACCACCGTATCGATTCCACCAAGATGGTCCCGCACCGCCGAGAACGCGTGTTCCAGCTCATCGATCTTCGTCACATCCGCAGCGACCCGGAAGGGTGCGCCGGAGCGGTCGTTTCGATCGCCGGTATCCCGTGTGTCTGTGTCGCGGGAGTCTGTCTCCCGAATGTCCGCGACGGACGGCAGGTCGAGGAGCGCGATCGTCGCCCCGCTGTCCCTCGCGGCATCGACAAACGCCGACGCCAGCGTCCCCGATCCACCGCACACGAGGATTCGCTGCTCCCGCAGCACCGTTGGTGTGTG
The DNA here is from genome assembly GCA_046540055.1 of Alkalispirochaeta sp. GTDB lineage: Bacteria > Spirochaetota > Spirochaetia > DSM-27196 > Alkalispirochaetaceae > Alkalispirochaeta. The sequence continues at coordinate 9,884 of JBKHFT010000115.1, read as the reverse complement.
CCCGTCCCGTGCCATCCCGTTACTCCACCCGGTATTCGGTGATCGCCGTCGGGGTGGGCGTCGTTCCCGCTCCCGGTTCAGAGGGGGGGCGGAAGTCACCGTCGACAACGGTAGCCGGGTCGGTGAACGCGTGAGCGATCCACGGGATATACTCGAGGATCGTGTGGTTCGCAAGGGCGTGGGCGAGGTGGACGTGGACCTGGCTCATCTCCCCGGCGTGTCCCGCGACGGGGAGTCCGACGCTTTCGGCGTGGGTGGCTGCCTGGAGAAATCCGGTGACGCCGCCGATCCGCGTGGTATCGGGCTGGACGTAGTGGATCCCCCGACGCGACATGAACTGTGAGAGTCCCTCGGGGGTGTAGATCTGTTCGCCAAGGGCGATCGGCAGGTGCGTCGTTGCCGCGAGCTCTGCGTGGGCTTCAACGTCGTCGTGCCAGAGGGGTTCCTCGATCCACAGAAGATCGAGATCCTCCGTCTCCCGGGCGAACCGTTGCGCCGTCGGAAGGTCCCATCGACCGTTTGCATCGGTGGCGATCAGAATCGAGTCACCCACTGCGCGCCGCACCGCGCCGCACCGTCTGATATCGTCGATCAGATTCGGAGAGCCGACCTTGAGCTTGATCGCCCGGAATCCGTCGTCGATGGCGCGACGGGCGTTCTCCTCGAGCTGGTCAACGGTATAGCTGAGCCAGCCGATGTCGGTGTTGTAGGCGGTAACTCCTCGCCCCCCGTCGCCGCCGAGGAGTTTCCAGAGGGGGAGCTCCCGTCGTTTCGCGGAGAGATCCCAGAGCGCCGTATCCACCGCGCTCAATGCGAGCTGGGTGATCCCGGCACGGCCGACCCACTGGAGGGGCGGGTACCGGAAGAGGCGCCGGTACACCGCCGGAGGATGGTCATCTGCCTGTTCCGCGAGATCACCTCCCGGCAGCAACAACGGGGCGTAGAGCGTCGAGATCGCCTCCGCGATGATCCGATCACTCGGCAGATGGGCGTGGGTGCCGGTGAACCCGTAACCGGTGATACCGTCCTCAGCGGTGATCGCTGCGCCGACGACTCCCCAGTGGGAGATCGAATGGGTGCTATCGGCGATGCGGGAACCGGTGACGGGGATGTGCAGGATAAACGACTCGATTGTGCGGATCATTGGGACCTCCTCCGGGCGCCTCGAGATATCATAAAGGGGCGTCTCCTCCGTGTACAGAATTACACCCTGTGATTCCCGGTATACCCCGTTTCTTGTCGCCGCCGACGTTTCCAGCCTATACTGGCCGTGAGTGAAGTGGCACCGATGAAACTGGCGATCTTTGTACTGAACAGGGAAGAACTCCTCGAACGTGTGCTCGAAGCGTATGTCGAGGCGGGTATCGAGGGAGCGACGATCCTCGATTCCGAGGGAATGGGGCGCTTTCTCACCTATGAGGTCCCCCTCTTCGCGGACTTCAAGGAGTTCATGAAAGGAAACAAGCCCTACAACAAGACGATCTTCTCCGTCGTTCGCGATGACGCTGCGGTCGAACGACTCAGGGTTATTCTCGACGAGGTGTGTGGCGGGCTGACCTCGCCGGGGACGGGAATCCTCTTCACCGTGCCCGTTGATTTTGCAACCGGACTGGTAGGAGGTGACGATTGATCGAAGCGATAAGCGATGTACTCGACAAACGATGCATCACCCTGGATATTCGGGGGAAGCGGAAACCGGAGATCGTATCGGAACTGGTGCAACTCCTGGCCGACGCCGGTTACATCGAAGACCCCTCGTCGATTACCGATATGGTACTCCAGCGGGAGGGAATGATGAGCACCGGTATCGGCGGTGGGATCGCGGTGCCCCACTGCCTCGCTCCCGGTGTGGAAGAGACGATGCTCGCCTTCGGTCGCCACCGGAAAGGTGCGAAGTTCGATTCGGTAGACAAGAAACCGGTGCAGCTCTTTTTCCTGATGATCGGCCCCCCGGGGGCGCATACGGAGCACCTCCGCCTCCTCAGCAAACTTTCCCGGTTGCTCCACGACGAGACGCTCAAACGCGGCCTTATCGAGGCACATACGCCGGAGGATGTGATGAAGCTTTTCGCGGTGCGTGAGGGCCGGGGAGACGGATAAGATGGACCGCGCCGTACGGTGGGATCTCACCCGGGTCATCCTGACTACGATCTATCTGTTCGTGGGGTGGATGCTCTTTACGTGGAGTCTCGCGCCCGTATCGCTGCTTCTCGGTCTCGTGCACAGTGCCGCGGTGGCGGTGATCACCTTCCGTCTCTTTATCGAAGACGATGAAGCGGCGCGACGATCCCACATTCCGCGACCCCACTTTCTGCTGATCTATGTGGTTGTATTGATCTTCACGATGTACGTTTCGAGTTTTCAGGTGTTGTGGCAGATTCTCCGGGGGCGGATCAATCCGGGGGTGGTGCACTTCCGGACGCGGCTGCGCAGCGATATCGCCCGGGTCGCACTGAGTAACTCAATCACCCTCACACCGGGGACGATATCGGTCCTGATCGACGAAGATCACCTGATCGTTCACTGGCTCGACGCGCGGACCACCCACTCGCGGTACGCCGCGGAGCTGATCGCCGGACGCTTCGAATCGATCCTGAAGCGGGTGTGGATATGACGGAGCTTACCGACACGATGCTCGGATACATGGTGTGGTTTTTCCTCGGGTCGATCGGCGTAAGCCTGGTCCGTGCGTTTATCGGACCGACGATCGCCGACCGGATGACCGCACTCAATATGGTAGGTGCCCAGATTCTGGCGATTCTGGTGCTCATCGCGGTCCGGGAGGGGCGTTCCAACTACCTCGACGTCGCCCTGGTCTACGATATTTTCGGGTTTATCGGTACCCTCGCGATGGCGCGGTACTTCTCCCGAAGCGATGCCGGGGGGCGATCGTGGTAGTGGACTGGTTTGTGGGAGCATTTCTCGTTCTTGGCGTGATCTTCGGTTTGATGGGCAACCTCGGGGTCCTGATCTTTCCCGACGTGTATACCCGGTTGCAGGCTTCGTCAACGGCGAGTACCACCTCCGTCTTTTCCGCGTTCATTGCGGCGATGATCGCCGCGGGGACGACGCAGATGATCGGGAAGATCATCGTGATCACTCTCTTCTTTCTCGTAACCAGCCCGATCGCGGCGCACATTATCGCCCGATTCGCCTGGGAGAACGGAGTGATACCCTGGCGGCGGAGTTACCAGGACCGGCAGGATCTGCGGGGGGACGATCTTGATTGAGGTACTCCTGATACTCATGATCATATTCGCCGCGCTGGCTCTTGTCCTCCCGGATCTTCTGGTCAGTGTGATACTCCTTTCGGTCTTCAGTCTTATCAGCTGTCTTTTCTTTTTCCTCCTTGGAGCGCCGGACGTCGCGTTGACGGAGGCGGCGGTTGGGACGGGGATCGGTACGGTGGTGTTCATCTGGACGGTGCAGAAGACGCAGCGGCGTCGGAACGACGGAGATGCGTCATGAAGCGGATTCTCGAAGTGGTGGCGATCGCGACGGTGGCGATCTTCCTCGCTTTCGCCCTCGCACCGGAGAATGCGGTCATCGACGGCGGTGACGCCGGAACCCGCTCCCGTCGGTACGTTGTCGAGTACGGTGTCGAGGAGACGGGAGCGGTGAATCTCGTGACCGCGATCTATCTCGGGTATCGTGTCTTCGACACCCTCGGCGAGACGGTGGTCCTCCTCCTGGCGGTGACGGGGGTGACCATGTTCGTCGGGAAAACCGGGTAGGGCGGAGCGGTATGACGCGACACGGTATGAGACAACACGGCAGGACACGATACGGTATGACACGGTCCGGTATCGCGCGACACGGTATGAGGTGGCGCCGGTGAGAAAGACCGATATCCTCGATGTCGTCGTGCGGAAACTCGCGCCGTACATGTTTCTCTTCGGTCTCTATCTCGTCAGCTACGGTGATATCTCACCCGGTGGCGGGTTTCAGGGAGGCGTGGTGATCGCATCGGGGGTGATCCTCCTTGCGATGGGGCGCGACCTCGACGCGGCGCTCTCGATCGCACCGACGGGGCGGCTCTCCTGGCTCGAAGCGCTTGCGTTTCTCCTGCTGGTTGCGGCGGTGATCGTTACGCCCATCGTCCGGTCGGTCTTTTTCCTTAACCTTCTGATCGGGCTCAAGGTTGCCGCCGGGGTGAGTCTCATTTCGATGCACCTCTTCAGCCGGGGACGGGAGTCCTGACGATGACGTGGTATCTGATCGGCGTCGTATTTCTCATCGGGCTGTGGGGCGTGATCGCCGCGGATAACCTTATCCGGAAGATTATCGGTCTCAGTATCGCTAACAGTGGAGTGATCATGCTCTTCGTCTACTTCGGAGCGAAGTCGGGAGACACCGCACCGATCCTTGTCGATATCAACGGGATCCCCGTCGATCCCGTTCCGCAGGCGCTGATGCTCACGGCGATCGTAGTGGGGATCTGTATCGTCGCGATGGCGCTGGTCCTCGTTTACCGCCTGTACCGGCGTTTCGGCACCCTCGATGCAAGTGAGCTGGAGCGGTTGATATGGAAGGGGCGGGATGAGTAGCGTCGCTCTTCTTCTCTACCTTCCGTTCGTTGGTGCGGGGATAGCCCTCATTGGGAAAGTGTTTCTCCCGGATACCGGACGGAGTGGATGGATCGTAGCACTTCCTGCGGTGTTTCTGCCCCTCGCGGGTATGACCGCGTTCCTCGTTGTCACGATCGAACCTGTCGTAACGGGGGGTGCGATCGACCGGCTGCTGGGAAGCTGGAACGAAGCGGTGGCTATAACGATGCGTCTTGACGGAACCGCGTGGCTCTCGACGGCGCTGGTGGTGGTGATCACCGGAACCGCAGCGCTCTCTGCCCTCGGCTCCGGCGAGTACGGTCCCCGATTCTATTTCTTCGTGATGATGCTGGTGGCGGGGATGCAAACGGTGGTTCTTACCGGCGATGTGTTTACGATGTTTGTCGGTTTCGAGATCATCGCGATCGCTGCGTACGTCCTGATCGCCTTCGACCAGACCGATCAGGGGCTTCTTGCGTCCCTGAAGTATCTGATCCTGAGTTCGGTCGGTATCATCTTTTTTCTCTTCGGGGTGTTTCTCGTCTATCGCCATTTCGGGACACTTTCGCTGTTTGCCGTTGAAGAACGAATCGCAGCGGGAGACGGGGGGGACCGTATCGTCGTCCGCCTCGCGGTAGTCGCTCTCGTTGTGGGAATCGGTGTGCGGACCGCGTTTATCCCGTTTCACACGTGGTTGCCGGAGGCTCACGCCTACGCACCGCACCCGATCAGCGCAATCCTGTCAGGGGTGTTGATCAAGGTATCTTTTTTCGCGATGGTCCGGGTCCTGGCGATTTTCGGGGCGGACTATCTGATGCCGACACTGATGTGGATCGGAGGTATCACCGCCGTAACGGCGGTGATCTGGGCCCTTGCCCAGACCGACGCGAAGCGACTTCTCGCGTACCACTCGATCTCGCAGATGGGGTACGTTCTCGCCGCCTTCGGTGCGGCGGGAGTGCTCTCCCTCCCCGCGTCGTTCTATCACGCGATAAACCACGCGTTCTTCAAGAGCCTGCTCTTCCTCGCGGTGGGAACGATGATCCACATGCAGCACCAGCGAAACCTCTTTCGGATCGTTCCGGTAGGACGACGCGCGCCGCTCCTCGCGATCCTCTACGGCATCGGTGCGATGTCGATCGCCGGGATCCCGCCGTTTAACGGGTACGTCAGTAAACAGATCGTCACTTACGCCCTCGAGGGGCCCGTCGGTTCGGCCGCTGCGGGCGGGGGAGTTTCAATTCTGCTCTCGATCGCGGCGATCGGTACCGTCGCGTCATTTCTCAAGCTGTCCCGGATCGCGATGCCCGGCGCACCGCCTCACCGGGAAGAGACGGTTCCGGCAGAAGGCGATCGTGGTGACGTCGGGAATCCGGCGGATGATAGCGGTGCGATCTCGGGTGCAGCGAACATCGCGGTATACCTGCCTCTTGTTGTACTGGCGATCCTCTCCCTCGGAAGCGGCATTTTCGGGCGGTACGTGGTCGAGGCGTTGGGGGTATTCCTCAACAGAGCGGTCGCGGTCACCCCCGGCGCCGGGATTTCCGTTAGCGTTGCGGAGGTGCTTCCGATACCCGCTACGTTCTACTCCGGTTCGAAAGCGATACAGACCATCGTAACGGTCGTTGCGGGATATGCCCTGTATCGCGTCGTCGTAACCCGGCGTGTCAAGCACGCCGCCCACGTTCTGCAACGATTGACCCCGGATATCCGGATCGTTCTCGTCATGTTTATCGCCGGTCTGGGAGTTTTTTCTGTGATCGCCACACTCTGATCAATTTCGTGGGCTTGCCGTCGCTATGTCGAGGTCTTTTCTCCTTCGGGACGGTGGGAAGGCAGAATATCATAGCGAAAAGAACTACAATGCCCCTAGAAGATGACTGAACCAACTATTCCATACCGCCTGTTCGCAGAAGCGTTTCATCACTCACAGACCCTGTTTGCGGTGCTTGACGGTACACTGACGATCCGACACGTGAATCGCGCCTTCGCCGAGAGTGTGGCGATGGATATCACCGAACTGGTCGACCGACCCTACTTCGAGATCTTTCCCGACGACGACCAGCAGACGATCTTTGAATCGGTCCTCGCAACCGGTGTGGAGTACTTCGCGAAAGGCGTGCCACACGTTCACACCCGTCGCCGGGACGACGCGATCACCTATCGCAACGTGCAGCTTGTACCGGTCGCGAACGAAGAAGGAATGATCGACAATCTGGTGCTCATCGTATCCGACGTCACCGAAGAGGTGCTCCTCCGGAAGGAACTGGAGTACAACTACAGCATTCTCCGTTCCCTGTTCGAACACTCGTCGGTGGCGGTGGTCCGAGCCGACGCGGAGTGGCGACACCTCTTTGCGAACCATACCTACTACGCTCTCTTCAACCTCGACGGCGAGAGGTGTATCGGATCGCGCATCGACGAGGTCGGTCTCGACCCGAGCTTCGTGAAGCCCTGGAAGAACGCACTGGATCGCACCTCGACGACGAAGGAACGATCGGTATTTCGCTTCGAAGTCGCATCCGGTGACGGAGGTCGTATCGCATATCAGGGAGAGGTCAATCCCGAACTCCGGAGGAACGGGGAGATCGACTCGTACGTCACGTTTCTCAACGATATCACCGTCGTACAGGATCGGGAGGAAGAGCTGGAGAACCTCCTGATCGAGATGAACCACCGGATCAAGAACAACCTCGGTACGATCGAAGCTCTCGCCCGGGTGGAGCTTCTGGCGGGGGACAAAAGCAAAGAAGGGGCGATCGAGGATATCATCAGTCGGATCAGCGCGATCGGCCAGGTTCACGAGACGCTCTACGAGACGCGGAGTTTTTCCAGAGTCAGACTTGGAGAGTATCTTCGGGAGCTGTTGGATTCTCTCCTCGCAGGCGCGGGAACGGGGCCGGGCACCTTTTCCCCCCGGATCGACTACGACGAGATCGAGGTCTCGTCAAAGGTTGCCACGAAGGTCGGTCTCATGCTCGCGGAGCTGACGACGAACACGATCAAGTACGCCGCCTGCTCCGGCAACTGCGAGATCCTGGTGAGCGCCCGGGCGATCGATCGCGGCGTGACGATCGTCTATCGCGATACCGGGCGCGGATTTCCGCCGGAGATCACCTCTATCGACGACCTTTCCACGGGAACGGGGATGATGATTCTGAAGGCGTTGATCGAAGACCTCGACGGATCGGTCAAACTGGATACGTCGTTACATCCCGCGCGTTTTCTGATCCGGTTTCCTCTGGACCATGGTCCTCGGCGCCGCCGGAGGTGATAGATCGAGCTGGTGGGCGACGACGCGGCGTCCCCGGCGGTTATTGATCGACCCGGTGGGCGACGACGAGACGACCCCGGACATCCCCGGCCAGAATCGCGTCCACCGCTTCGTCGAGCTCTTCGAGGGATATCGTGCGGGCGATTCGGTCGAGGTGGGGCGGGCGTAGCCGCGTGGCGAGGTCGTTCCAGAGCGCGTCGCGACGCTCCCGTGGACACGCCGGACTGTTAATACCGACCAGACGGATACCTCGCAGGATAAAGGGAAACACTGTGAGCGGGAGGTCCGGGGATGCCGCGTTTCCGCATGCGGTGACGATACCGTCGGGCATCGTTGCCCGGATCGCGCTTGCAAGGATCGGACCGCCGACCGAATCGATCACCCCTGCCCACACCGCCGACGAGAGAGGACGATCACTCGTGTCGACCGCGCTCTCCCGGTCGATAATCCGGTGGGCTCCCAACTCCGTCAGGTACGCCGCCGCATCTGCTTTTCCCGTCACGGCACATACCTGGTACCCCGACGACGCAAGGATCGAAACCGCGATCGATCCGAGCCCCCCGGAAGCACCGGTGACCAGGATCTCCGCCTCACCGGGGGGCCGATATCGGGCGATCTCGTCGACCGCCATCGCCGCGGTGAAGCCGGCGGTGCCGAGAGCCATCGCGTCACGGAGAGACAGTCCCTCGGGGCATCGCGTCACCCACTCGGCGGGAACACGGATGTACTCGCCAAACCCTCCGGCGGTATTCATCCCGAGATCGCGTCCTCCGACGATAACGCTATCACCGGGACGAAAGAGATCGTCCCTCGACGCAACAACCTCTCCGGCAGCGTCGATCCCCGGTTGGTGGGGGTATCGTCGGGTAACACCGGGGCGTCCCGACGCGGAGAGGGCGTCCTTGTAATTGAGGGATGAGTAACGAACCCGAATCGTCACCTCTCCCTCCGGGAGCTCACCGATCCGGCGTTCCTCGATGCGTCGCGTCGCGGTTCCGTCGTCGGTGCGACGGGTAACGAGGGCTCGAAACGGTGTATCCGGTGAAATCGTATATGTCATGATTCTTCTTACCACGTACATCCCCGGTTCTTCAACGAAGGAAGCGGCAGAAGAGGTGTTCCGGGAGGATTCGAGATGTCGGTACCCGCGCACAGACCGCGAGGACGGTGATTATCGGTTTGTGGTACGAAGGGTGACGGCGATATGGACCAGGGGCTCCCTCTGAAGAAGGAAGAGAAAGAAAAGAGGGCGCCGAAGCGCCCTCCGGACACGTCCTGTGAGGAGTCAGGACTGCCCCGTGGTGCGGGTTTTGTTGGCTTTGCCAACAAGGAGGTATGTGATACGAAACACGACGGTAAGGCAGAGTATGTCTACGAATACCGTTCGTCTATTTCGTGATACTGCTGATACCGTAATATCCAGTCTCGTCGCTGTCAAGTCCCCGCGTGGAAATCGTCGCGCTGAGGATCATCCTGTTGAGGCTCACCACGCCGAGAGTTCAACCGGCGCAACGGGTGAACACGTTGCCGAGGTTCGTTCACCGGCAAGGAGATCCGCGACGCCGTTCTTCCACGTATGGTAATGGGCCGTCTCCTTGTGCGCAGTTGTAGCTTCAACGTCGCGGTACACTTCGTAGAGATAGTAGGTTCCCGGGGTATCCTCGTCCTTGAGGACGTCGAACCTGAGAACCCCGGGTTCGCCCAGGGAACCAAGACGGTTCGCACGGGTCAACTCTTCAAACGTTGCTTCTGCACCGGGCTTCACATGGACGGTGATAATTCTGACGATCATGGGCAACTCCTTTCCGTGACAGAACGGTAACGATCCAATACGATAGCATTATGGCACATACGAATATACCTGTCGGCTGGATCGGGACGGGGATCATGGGATCTCATATGGCGAGGCACCTGATGGAGGGCGGATACACGCTGCACGTGCATAACCGTAGCAGGAGTAAAGCGAAACCTCTGATCGCGGCGGGGGCGGAATGGCACGACACTCCCGGAGCGGTTGCGCAGGCGAGCAGGATTGTCTTCACGATCGTCGGGTATCCGTCGGA
>JBKHFT010000114.1:0-10821 GCA_046540055.1 Alkalispirochaeta sp. | reverse complement strand
CCGTAGAACGCCCGGGAGAGACCGAAACGTTCAACGGCGACGCGGTTGTATTCAATATCCGTGACTGGGACGGCGTCTTTCTCAGGGGAATTACCGACTCCGGCGGAGAGATCGACGAGGAGGCGATCGATTTCTCCGTCTCGGGAGCACGCATTTCACGGTCCCCCACGGACGTCGTCGTAATCGACGACGGCGTGATGACCTCATCCACCGCGGATCCTCCGAACTATGATATCCGGGCGAAACGGATCTGGATCCTCGCTCCCGGGGAGTGGGGGATTCGTCGTGCCGTTCTGCGCGTCGGCAGAGTGCCGATGTTCTATTTTCCGTACTTTTTCATCCCCGGGGATCGACTTTTCTTTAATCCCGCCGTCGGTTCCCGTTCCCGGGAAGGCACCTATATTCAGACCACCACCTATATCTTCGGCCAGAGCCCGGAAAAGGATTCCCCGTTTTCGATCATGCAGATATCGGAGTCCCCCGACGACGAAGACCGGGTGATTCAGGGCCTCTTTCTCCGGATTCCCGAGGAACCCCAGGAGCCGCGTCGCCCGGACTGGACGTTAAAGGTGATGGCCGACTTCTACACACGGCTCGGCTACTACGGCGGTATCGCCGCATCGATGCCCGACCTCGGACCGGTTACCACGCTGGACTGGAGGATCGGGGTCGGGACCTCCCGAAACATCTACAACGAGAACGGGACATATTCCAGCTTCTACGTCGACGAGTTCGGACGCGCCCGGAGACACTGGAACAGCGGGTATGCACTGAACCGGACCGTTCCGTTCCGATACGAGTCGGAACTCGATACCGTGATTGATGTTGCCGGTGCTTCCCTGACCGTCGATTACGAGATGTTCTCGGACACCCGCTTTCGTTCCGACTACGGGAAACGCGCGGAAAGTATCGACTGGAACGAACTATTGACCCAACGTGAACCCGAAAAACCTGGCACTGCCGCAGGGGATATCACATCCCTCCGCTGGGAAAGCAGTCTCCGTTGGAGACCTCAGGTTCCGGGTCTCGCTCCATGGGTGACAAATCTTTCGCTTTCAGGTCTCCGGGCGGAACTGCGCTGGAACAGCCGGGAGAACGCGGATCTTCCCTCCGCGGTAACACTGCCGGAGAGCGATGCCTCTCCGGAACGGCTGTTCTTCTACCCCGATTCCGCAGTATTCCCCGATCTGACAGCGCAGCTCGACGGAACGATTCTCCGTTTTCCTCGGGAAGAACGTCGAGGAGATCCTGCCGATGAGTCCACCGATTCGGGAACGCCGGACCCGGATCCGACCGATGAAGAATCAGCGGTCGAGATCCGACCTCCCTGGGAAGAAACGCCGGAGGAACCGTCGCAACGGGATGAGCGGTTTATACTGCCGGATCGAGCAGACGATCTCGGGGGAGTTCCTCCTCGCGACGAAGGAAGCGTTCGACTGACCTATTCACTCCGCCCCGCTCTCCGCGTCGACCGTGTGACGGACAGTGCCGATTGGACCGTCCCGGAAGATGTGGGGTTCGCCTGGCAGTATTCGACGCTCCAGAACCGCAACCGGGGTAACCTTGCGCTTCAGGCGACCAGTCCCGGCTCATGGGTGCGTTACGATGGAACTCTTGCTTTCGAACAACGGTACCAATCGGTCGATTTTCTGACGGAGGTAGAAGAGAGCCGAGAAGAGGCGCTTCAACGAAGTGCCTACGCGTTTCGGGGTAGTACCATTACCCAGAACAGCACCACCACTGGTTTTCCTCTCCTTGATGTGCCCACACTCAGGGAGAGTACGATCCGACACGAGATATCATCGAGGGTGTACGAACGCAGTTTCGAATCCCTCGATCCCGAAGGACACCCGCAATATATCGAACGGTACGGTGAATGGAGTCCCGAAGGGATCGATCGTCACTCTGGTATCGCAACGATCAGATGGGACTTTTTCGGCGGTGTTCAGTCTTTTCGGGCGGAAACGATACTGCCGCCCCTCGACCGCGGTTATTTCGGTGACCTCACCCTCGTCACCGGGCCTCTCACGTCAACCCTCTCCGCAGGATACCGTGAGGACGAAGCAGAGGGCTGGGTTCCGGATCCGCTGGTTGAGACGCACTCGCTGAACCTTTTCGACGACGACCTCTCCTTCAGACAACGTCTCGAGTATGATCTGGAGCAGACGGAGCTGGTACAGGCGCGATCGACCCTCGGGGTGTGGCCACTCCGTATCGATCTTCAGGGACGAAAGACGACGGCCCTCGAGTTCCTCCCCGAGTCGGGGTGGACCGATACGGGAGAGCCGGGTTTCCACTGGACATCCCTGGCGGTCGGAATGGAAGGGGCCCCGCGATTCGATCTGTGGAAGCGCCGGATAGACCTCGGTCTACGCGGGGTCTTCGCCTTCGAGGCGGATCTCCGGGAGTTCACCCGGAGTGGACTCCTTCTCGATTACGGATTCGACCTGGATATCTACCGATTCCTGACCCTTGAATTCATAGCAAGAAGCCGGAACGACCTGATATACCAGTACGTACCGCACCTCGCCGACGAGGTCGACCGTCCTCATCGAGATCCCGTCGAAGATCTCCTGAACAGCCTTCGTCTCTTCGATACGGAGGCACGGGAGGAGAGTTTTTTCAAGATCGAGTCGGTCGAGATCACCGCTGTCCACGATCTCGAGGACTGGGAACTCAGTTTCTCCTACATCGGTGGACCGGAACTCACCACCGACGATGGATCGTCACGATACACCTGGCAAGGGGTGTTCGCGGTGCTGTTCCGGTGGAAACCGATCTCGGAGATCCGCCGCGACATCCGCATCGAAGATGGTGTCGTCGAATTCATCGAGTCTTGACGATGAGTGAACCCTGTCCCTATACTGCCAGAAGAAGGAGAAATATTGTCGGATAGTACAGCCCTTGTTCTATCGGATAGTGAGGCGTTACAGCTGATCTGTGGTGTCAACGACACCAATATTCGTGTTCTCGAACAGTTATTCGGGGCCCCTGTGGACGTCCGCGGTAATGAGTTGACGTTACGCGTCGGCGACGCGGCTGCACAGGACCATTTTCTCACGCTCATGGCGGAACTCGAGGGACATTCCCGGAGCGGTACACGCATCGACCGTACGTTGATTCATACGCTGTACAACGATATCGTCGATGGGAACGGAACGTCCTTACAAGAGATGCACGATCGCGTCATCGAGATCCCAGCTGCCGGTACGAAGGTCTTTCCCCGTAGTGTGCGCCAGGCAAGACTCTTTTCGCAACTTGATATCAACGACCTCAACTTCTTTGTCGGCCCCGCCGGAACAGGAAAGACGTATATCGCCGTAGCCCACGCACTGCGGGAGGTCCTTGCGAAACGCAAGCGGCGCCTCGTACTGACCCGCCCCGTGGTGGAAGCGGGGGAGAGCCTCGGATTCCTTCCGGGGGACCTGACACAGAAGATCAGCCCTTATCTGCGTCCCCTTTACGACGCGATCGAAGCCCTCCTCCCCTTCGACCTGATCCGACGCCTCGAGGAGCAGAACCTGATCGAGATTGCACCTCTCGCGTACATGCGGGGACGAAGCCTGCGGGACAGCTACGTGATACTCGACGAATCCCAAAACACCACGCGGGAACAGATGAAGATGTTTCTGACGCGACTCGGTGAGAATACCCAGGCGGTTGTAACGGGTGATATCACCCAGATCGATCTACCCCGACGCAACGTCTCGGGACTCGTTCATGTCCTCGATGTTCTCCGGGGCTTGCCGGGAATCGGGATCACCCATCTGACGAAAGAGGACGTTGTCAGAAGCGTCCTCGTACAACGGATCATCCAGGCCTACGATGAATACCGTCAAGACTGACCATCCCAACGAGGTCGAGGTTCGAAGCGAAAACCTCGAACCTCCATCGTGGGTGTCCGCCGTTGAACGGTACGCCCTCGCCGTACTCCGGCGCCTCGAGCGGTCGGGGTGGGTCCTTTCGATCCTGCTTGCCGACGATGAGTTCGTTCACCGTCTGAACCGCGAGTACCGCGGTATCGACAGCGTGACCGACGTCCTTTCCTTCGCGGGCAACGAGGATTCCGATCCGGCTCCTGATTCCCCAGTCGATTCATCGGGGGTCACCCGCATGCAGCCCCCGCGGTACGTCGGCGATATCGTACTCGCCCTGCCGTTCATCCGCGCGCAGGCGGAAGAATACCACGTTCCCTACGAAGAAGAGATTCGTCGTCTGATCGTCCACGGAATTCTGCACCTTGCGGGCTATACCCATTCGAGTTACGACTTCGACGCGGAGCCGATGCTTCGCCTGCAGGAACACCTAGTTTCAGAGATAAAGGAGACACTGTTTTGAAACGTGCCGGTGTATTACGCCGTCTGTTCGGAAGGTCCGAAAGCAGTCTGGAGAACCGTGTCGATTCCACGGCAAACGCAGAGATCCGCAAGATGATCGAGGGGATCTACGCCCTTGCGGATACCACCGTGAAAGAGGTGATGGTCCCGCGGATCGACTCGGTCTTTCTCGGCCTCGACATGTCCACCGAAGAACTGGTCTCCCGCATCTCCGAAACGGGGCATTCCCGTTTTCCGGTATACAAAGATACGATCGATAACGTCGTGGGAATGCTCTACGCCAAAGACCTGCTCCAGTACCTTACAAACAACAAAGAGATCCGGATCGACGAGATCCTCCGGAAATCGTTCTTCGTCCCCGAGAGCAAGCGCCTCGACAGTCTCCTCAGAGAGATGAAGCGTCGCCGTGTTCACATCGCTGTTGCCGTCGATGAATACGGCGGGGTCTCCGGACTCGTATGCATGGAGGATATCATCGAGGAGATCGTTGGCGACATTCAGGATGAATTCGATAATGAGCGGGAAGATATCCTCGAGATCGGTGAACGCGCCTGGCTCTGCGATGCACGGGTCGACCTCGAAGACCTACAGGAACGGCTCACAACCCGCCTTCCCGACCAGGAGTACGACACCCTTGGCGGTTTCGTGTTCGACCTTTTCGGCAAGATCCCCGTCAAATTCGAGAAGGTCAGTTACCGCAATCTTGATTTCATCGTTCAGGATATGGAGGGACACAAGATCCGGAGCGTGAAAGTCGTGGCCCGTCCCGATGAAGAGAACGGGGAAGACGAGGAGCATGAGGAGTAACGACCTTCTTCGGATCTTCATCCTCCTCTTCCTCGTGCCGGTCATTACGGAGACGCCCCTTCTCACCGCGCAGTCCGGTTCGGGAGGACAGCCCGAAACACCGCGGGAACTCGCCGCCACGGCGCAGGAACGACTGGCCTACGGCAGAGATTACTACGATTCCACCGCGCTGGAAGAGGCGATCGATCTGTCCAGGCGTGCGATCGAGGGGAATCCGAACTACGGAGAGGCCTTCGCGATCCTCGGTGAGGCGCACCTGTGGCTCCAGCGGTTTGATCGCGCCCGGGCGGCGATCGATACCGCTCGCCGCCTGGGATACGCCCCCCGAGAGATCGATCTGCTCACGGCACAACGGGCGGTGCTGGAGGGACGGTTTTCGGAAGGGGAGGATGCGTTCCAACGCGTCCTCGAACGAGAGCCGTACAACGAGACAGCCAGAGTGGGAATGGCGCTTCTCTCCGTCCGGGACGGAAACCCGGCGGCTGCCCGGCGCGCCCTCGTAGAACTGGAAGGGCGATACCCCGAAAACCGGCGCCTTCTCCTTGGCCTGATAGAACTCAGTCACGAGCAGAACGATACAGCCGCTCTCAACCGGTATCTCGATCGTGCGTTGCGCTTTCACGGGGAGAGTGCCACGGTACAGATGATTGCCGCCCGAACCGCTCTTGAGACGGGTGAACTCGACCAGGCGGATTTTCACGGTCGCAATGCGGTTTCCATCGCGCCCCGGTTGACCGACGCGTGGTTGCTCCTCGCGGAGACGGCGTACCTTCGGGGTGAGTACGCCACGGCGCGAACCCACTATGAGTCACTGATACGTCTTGAACCGGACAACCACCGCGCGTGGTACGCCCGCGGTGTTGCGGCGGCCCGCGGTGGCGACCGGGAGGCCGCAGTTCAGAGTTGGGAACGGGCGGGGCAGATCCGTCGGGACTACGAATTGCCGTTCCTGGCCCTCGAACACAACGCGATCGACACGTTACCCCTTGAATCTGATGTGCGGCGGGAGCTCGCGATCCCCTATCGTGAGAAAGGGAAAGCCCTCGAAGAGCGATATCTCCACCGGGAAGCGGAACAGTTGTATCGCCGGGGTTTGCAGATATATCCCTACGACACCACGCTTCGACGAGCTCTCGCCGAGCTCTACCGGGGGCGGGGAATGCGAGCGCGGTATCTCCAGGAACTTGAAGTGATCGCCTCTCTCGGCGGCGATGATCGTGAGCTGGAGGAACTGATCGAATCCTACACGGCGGTTCTTTCCGATTCGGTTGCCCGGGAATGGGAGATCGATCAGTTCGTTGCCGAACGTCCTCGCGACCGTGTCCTTCTCGTCCATGCCGCAACACCGGGAACCCTCGACCCCAACGCGGACGGCGAGATCGCCAGGTATATCAACAGCCTCCTCCTCAGCTCCCAGAACATCGATCCCCAACGACCGGTCCCGATGAAACATCCCCTGAACCGACAACGTGCCGGTGTTGTCGCGGAAGGGCGCGATGCGGAGGCGGATCTCACGATTGCTATCACATTCGAACTTGAGGATCGGCGCGTCCTTGCATGGTACGAGGCGTTTCGGGGAAACACCATGGTTCCCGTCTTCCAGGGGTCCGTCGCTCGCAGCGGAAACGAGCGAATACGGGAGGTAGCGCAGGAGATTGCCCGGCGCATCGAAGAGTCGGTGCCGTCGGAAGGGTACGTTCTCGATCGTCGTTTCGAAGACGTTCTTATCTCTATCGGGAGCATTGACGGTGTCGCCCCTGACGATCGGATCGGGTTCGTTTCGATACCAGGGAACGAACCCCTTGGCGAAGGCCGGGTCATCGATACTGATGAGCTACTCGCGGTCGTCGAATGGAACCCCGACGGCCCCGACAATCTGGGGATCGGTGATCGCGCGGTGCACCTCGGTCCGGCACCGGAAGAAACGGACGATACCGACGAGGAATCACCCCGACGCGAACGAAGGTCCGCGAATCCCGGGGATCAGACCGAACGAGGTAATGGATATTATACAGATTTAGTGAAAAATATATTCCAACTTCGCTGATTGACACGTCATAACCCTTTGTCTATAGTTTTCGCGACCACCCCCAATTTACAGGAGGAAGATGAAATGAAGATTGCCATTAACGGATTTGGCCGAATCGGCCGGAATGTGTTCAAGATCGCTCTCGAGAAGGGTGTCGAGGTTGTCGCTATCAACGACCTTACCGATACCAAGACCCTTGCACACCTGTTGAAATACGACTCCACCCAGGGACGCTACGATCGGAGCGTTTCCTTTGATGACGAGAATCTTATCGTCGACGGGAAGAAATATAAGGTTTGCTCCGAACGCAATCCCGTGGATATCCCCTGGGGTTCCGCGCCGGACGTTGTTATCGAGTCGACCGGTATTTTCACCCAGCGGGAGACCCCGAAGGGCGGGTACGGCGATCACCTGAAGAACGCGAAGTACCCCGCGAAGAAAGTGATTCTCACCGTCCCCGCGAAGGACAAAATCGACAACATGATCGTCCTCGGCGTCAACGACGATGATCTCAAGGACAGCGATACCTGTGTATCCAACGCGAGCTGTACTACCAACTGTCTCGCTCCGGTCGCCAAGGTCCTCGACGACGAGTTCGGCATCGAAAACGGATTCATGACGACCGTACACAGCTACACCAACGACCAGGTCACCCTCGACGGTCCCCACAAAGATCTGCGGCGTGCCCGAACCGCCGCGGTTTCTATCATCCCCACGACGACCGGTGCGGCCCGGGCGGTCGGGAAGGTCCTTCCCAACCTCAACGGCAAGCTCGACGGCGTTGCGATGCGGGTACCGACCGCGACCGGTTCGATCGTCGACCTCGTAGTAGACCTCAAAAAGGACGCTACCGTCGAACAGATCAACGCAGCGATGAAAAAAGCGGCGGAAGGCCCGATGAAAGGCATTCTCGAATACACCGAGGATCCGATCGTGTCGGTGGATATCATCCACAACTCCCACAGTTCGATCTTCGACGCCCAGAGCACGATGGTGATGGGACGCAAGGTGAAAGTGTTTTCCTGGTACGACAACGAATGGGGCTACAGCCACCGGGTTGTCGACCTTGCGAAAAAACTTGCGTAATTCAGTAGTATGAAACCATGGCCCGGCGTTTCGATGGAGACGCCGGGCTCTTTGTGTTTCCGGCCCAACGGAGATGATAATGATGAGTCTGCGAACATTACAGAATACCGACGTTTCGGGAAAACGCGTCCTGATGCGCGCTGATTTCAACGTTCCCCTCAAAGAAGGCGTAATAACCGACGATACCCGCATCCAGGCGGCGATGCAGTCGATCACGTATATCCTTGATCACGGCGCATCGCTTGTACTGATGAGCCACCTCGGGCGGCCGAAAGGGGAACGCAAGGCGGAATTCAGCCTTGCGCCGGTTGCCGCGCGCCTCTCGGAGCTCCTGAAAAAAGAAGTGAAGATGGCCGACGATGTCGTCGGTCCCGTCGTGGAAGAAGCCGCTTCAGCCCTGAAGCCGGGAGAGATACTCCTCCTCGAGAACGTCCGCTTCTACAAGGAAGAGACCGACAACGATCCGGAATTCGCGAAGCGCCTGGCGGCACTCGCGGATCTGTTTGTCAACGACGCATTTGGTACCGCTCACCGCGCCCATGCGTCAACGGAGGGAGTAACGAAGCATCTTCCCTCCTGTGCCGGCTTCCTTATCGAGAAGGAGGTCTCCTTCTTTCAACCGATCCTTGACGATCCGAAAAAGCCCCTGGTGGCGGTCATCGGTGGTGCCAAGGTGTCATCGAAGATCGCCGTTCTCGAGAGCCTTCTTCCCAACTGCGCCGGATTTGTCATCGGTGGGGGCATGGCCTACACCTTCCTCAAAGCGCAGGGACACGAGGTCGGCAAGAGCCTCGTGGAAGACGATTACATCGAAACGGCGCGTCAGTTTCTCGCTGCCGCGGAGAAGCGGGGAACCACGATCATCCTCCCCGTCGATCACGTCGTTGCCGCCGAGTTCGACGCCGCATCGAAACCGGAACACGTCGACGGTGTAGAAATTCCCGCAGATCGCCTGGCGATGGATATCGGCCCGAAAACGATCGATGCGGCGAACGCTCTTATCGCCGATGCCAATACGATTGTCTGGAACGGACCGATGGGCGTCTTCGAGTTCGAAAACTTCGCGTCCGGCACCAAAGCGGTTGCCGTGGCGATCGCCGATTCGAAGGCGATCACCGTTGTCGGTGGTGGCGATTCGGTCGCGGCGGTGAACGCCTTCAACCTCGCGGAAAAGATGGATCACGTCTCCACCGGTGGCGGTGCCTCCCTGGAGTTTCTTGAAGGGAAGCAGTTACCCGGTATCGTCGCATTGAAGGCGTAACGGAACGAGGAGAGAAGGATGAGAAGAGCGTATATCGCAGGAAACTGGAAGATGCACATGACCCGGAAGGAAGCGAGAGAGCTCGCCACCGGGTTGAAAGGGGAGCTCGCGGGGGTCGGGCATCGAATTCTCGTAGCACCGTCGTTCACGCTGATCGAGACCGTCGCTTCCGTCCTCGATCGCTCCAACATCGAGGTTGCCGCCCAGAATATGGCGCCCGCCCGGGAGGGCGCCCATACGGGAGAGGTCTCGCCGGGGATGATCAAGGACGTCGGTGCGACGTCGGTGATCCTCGGTCACTCGGAACGTCGTCACGTCTACGGCGAGTCGGATACTCTGATCAACGAGAAAGTCCTTCTGGCTCTCGAAGAGGATCTCGATGTTATCCTGTGCATCGGTGAGACCCTGGATGAACGGGAAGCGGGCAACGTTAACGAGGTAAACCGTCGGCAGCTCTCCGTCGGACTGACGGGGGTCGCCAAAGACCATTTCTCCCGAATCACGATCGCCTACGAACCGGTATGGGCAATCGGAACGGGAAAGACGGCTACCCCGGAAGACGCGGACGCCGTTCATGCCGACGTACGACGCATTATCAGGGATCTCTACGACGATGATGTAGCGGATCAGATCGTGATACAATACGGTGGTTCGGTTAAACCGGCCAACGTCGCGGGTCTGATGGAGAAACAAAACATCGACGGCGCACTCGTTGGAGGTGCATCGTTGACGGTCGACGCCTTCGCAGCGATCGCACAATTCGAAAAATAGAGGGTTTCATGGGTGTTCTTGGTATCGTTTTGATGGTCATTTTCGTCGTCACTTCGGTCTTTCTCGTGCTGGTGGTACTCCTGCAGGATGAGAGCAGTGACGGCCTCGGCGGTATCTTCGGCGGCGGCGGAGCCTCGCAGGTGGGAAATCGAAGTGGAAACATTCTCACTCGTATCACGAGCGTTCTGGCCGCGGTGTTCCTTCTGAGCTCCTTTGGCCTCGCGTGGCTCAACCGCACCCCCGATACGGGTGACGTGGAAGCCGCTGCGCGACGCCTCGAGGCGCAGTCCGGGGACGGCGTCGAATGGTGGGTAACCGACGACGAGGCGACAACGGAAAGCGAGTAATCGTCGTGCGCGTAGCAGTGGTTTTTTTTGGCGGGAACGATCGCGACCGCTTCGCCGAAATCGCCCGTGGCGTTGCTGCGGGAATCGGGAAGGCGGGACATCACGTAGATGTGATCGACGGCCACACCGCGGGAACCACGAAGCTTACGGGCTACGAGTACATCGCTCTCGGTGCACCGGGTG
>JBKHFT010000113.1:0-10876 GCA_046540055.1 Alkalispirochaeta sp. | reverse complement strand
GCGGAGCGTTCCCGGGCGATCCGCTCGAACACCTCTGCCGCCTCCGGTCGCTGCGCCGCGGTGATGACGGGGATACCTTCCTTGATGATGCCCGCTTTCTCCGTCGCGATCCTGGCGATGGTGTCCCCGAGATAGTCGGTGTGCTCCAGCTCGATCCGGGTGATCACGCTCACCTCGGGACGGCACACGTTGGTCGCATCGAGTCGTCCGCCCAGGCCCGTCTCGAGGACCACCCGGTCGCAGGGTATGCGGGGAAAAAAGAGAAACGCCAGCGCCGTCAGGAGCTCGAACGTTGTAGGCAGCTCGTCCTCGTCGGTTCCCTCGGCGAGCATCGACTCGACGACGCGCCAGAGCTCGTAACCCGCCTCCGCAAGGGCGTGTTCGTACCGGTCTCCACCCTCGGTGATCGCCGACGGCGCGGACAGCTCCCCCACCGCGCGTCCCGGAGGGATCACGGCAAAGCGCTCCCGGTACCCCCGGACGTGGGGTGAGGTGTAGAGCCCGACGGTGTATCCCGATGCCGCGAGGAGCGAAGCGATATACGACGAGGTGGAACCTTTCCCCTTCGACCCGGCGACGTGGACCACCGGCAGGCGGCGTTCCGGTGACCCGAGGCGGCGCAGGAGCTGCTCCATCCGCTCCAGCCGGTAGAGGCGCAACTGCGGCTGCGTGCGTTCCAGGTTAGTTCGTGACTCGAAACGGCGAAACACCTCGTCGGCGTTCCACCCCGGCGGTGGTTCCGAGGGCGAACGGGACGAAGCATCCGGTGATGCCCCCGCAGCTCCCCCTGTAGGCAGTCCCGGCGCGTCGTTCATCATATCAGACGCGCTCACGACGGTCGGTTCCGCAGGGCCGCGGCGTGGCAGTAAAACCCCTCGTAATCGGCGAGGGCGATCACGTGGTCTCGCATCTCCCGGTACCCTTCGGCGGTGACTTCGATCACCGAGGACCGCTTCCGGAAATCGTGAACCGAGACGGGGCCCCAGGAACGGGCCCACCCGCCGGTTGGAAGCACCGCGTTCGGGCCGGTGGCGTAGTTTGCCAGGCTGAAGGCGGTGTGAGGCCCGATCAGTACCTCCGATGCCTCGGTGATCCGCGCCGAGAGGGCGCGGGGATCGGTGACGTGCAGGAGGAGATGCTCCGGTGCGAAGAGATTGGCCACCTCGACGCTCTCGTCGATGCCGGTGGTGACGATGATCCCTCCGTAGCCGGCAAACACATCGGCAAGGAAGGTACGCCGCGGTTCGGGGATCGACGGGAGTATCCGTTCGATCTCCCGGGACACCGCGTCGGCGAGGGTCTCGCTGTCGGTGATGAGAAGCGCCGCCGAGTCGCTGCCGTGCTCACCCTCGATCATCAGGTCCAGCGCGACGGTTACCGGATCGGCGGAAGCGTCGGCTACGATCACCGACTCCGTCGGACCCGCCGGCAGTCCCACGTCGACGCGCCCCGCGACAACCCGTTTGGCCGCCGCGACGTAGGCGCTGCCGGGACCGACGATCTTGCGAACCGCCGGGATCGTTTCCGTACCGTACGCGAGGGCGGCGATCGCCTGGGCGCCGCCGGTGCGGTACACCGCGGTGACCCCGCACCGCTGCGCCGCGTAGAGCACCGCAGGATCGATCGATCCGTCCTCCCGGGGAGGAGTTGTCACCGCGATCGTCGGTACCCCTGCGAGAACCGCCGGGACTGCAAGCATATAGAGCATCGAGGGAAAACTCCCCCGTCCGCTCGGGACGTAGAGCCCGACGCGGTCGATCGGCGTACTCCGCTCTACCGCGAAGATTCCCGGTCGTACCTGGACACCGGTCATCCCGTGTTCAACCTGGGCCGTGTGGAAGCGTCGGACGTTCCCGATCGCGTAATCCAGTGCGGCCACGACCTCCGGCGAGATCTTCCCGGCGGCCGTATCAAACTCGGAGGGGGTCACCGCAAGACCGCCCCGTGACAGATCGGCACCGTCGAATTCCCGTGCGTACGCCACGAGGGCGCTGTCTCCGTCGCGGCGGACGGTTTCGACGATCTTCGACACCGTATCTTCAAGGGCGGTGATGTCGCTCTGCGCCCGGGCGAGGATCCGTTCCCGTTCGTCCATCCCCAGGGTGCTCCAGTAAAACCGTTGGATACTCATGGGGCGGGATCGTACCACGAAGGAGCGTCTTTTGGGAGACGGCCGAACTGGATCCAGTCGAAGAAGAGCAGGAAAAACGCCTGGATCAGAATCCCGATCCCGTTGCCGAGGAGGAACGGGTCGTGGCGAAAGAACACGACGATGAGGGCGCCACCGATGATATAGACGATATCGAGAACGCCGTTTATCCGGAGAATCCGGCGTAACCGGAGCGTTGCGGCGACATCGTGATACTCGTCGGGGTAACGCCGCTCCTCGCGACGCGCTGCGGCGAGCCCCGCGACGGCGAGGATCGCGTCGATCCCGCCCCATGCCAGGGCGTGGATCGCGATCCCCCGGACGAGGGCTACCGGAACCGCGAGCCCCACCAGTCCCAGTACGGTCGACGGGACCGCCCAACGAAGGAGGGCGACGGCGATCTCTCTCTGACGAACGTGAATATCGATCACCCCGGTACAGTAATACGCAGCGGAAGAATTGGAACAGAGGTATTTGGCGTGCGGTGGAAAGAGCACGGCGATACGTGATAGTTTGTCGGTCTGAAACCGAAGAAATTACGACGCACAAGGAGCTTGAGCATGGTAGTAAAACCGATGATCCGCAATAACATCTGCATGAACGCGCATCCGGTAGGGTGCGAGGAGAACGTTCGTCGCCAGATCGAATACGTACGGTCCCGGGGGACGTTCGACGGACCGAAGAACGTAGTGGTCATCGGAGCGTCCGGAGGATACGGGCTCGCCTCCCGGATCGTTGCCGCCTTCGGTGCCGGTGCGCGTACGATCGGCGTCTCCTACGAGACCCCCGCCAAAGGCAGCCGTACCGGCACCGCCGGGTGGTACCAGGACCGCGCGTTCCAGACCGCCGCCGACGAAGCGGGACTCGTACACCGCAGCTTTATCGGCGACGCCTTTTCCCACGAGACGAAGAATCAGGTGATCGAAGCGGTCAGAGAGACGATGGGACACGTGGATCTCCTGGTGTACAGCCTCGCCTCGGCAGTGCGGGTCGATCCCGATACGGGAGAGATGTACCGCTCCGCCCTCAAACCGATCGGATCCCGCTACGAGTCGGTGACCCTCGACGGTAAGACGGGTTCCCTGAAGCCCGCCGCGATCGATCCCGCTACCGATGAAGAGATCGAACAGACCGTCAAGGTGATGGGTGGTGAAGACTGGAACCTCTGGGTTGACGCCTTCGAGGACGCGGGAGTTCTCGCCGACGACGCGATCACCCTTGCGTACTCCTACATCGGACCGGACATCACCTTTCCCCTCTACCGGGACGGCACGATCGGTCGCGCGAAAGAGCACCTCGAAGAGACCGCGCGCACCCTCGATCGCCGTCTCAGTGACAAAGGCGGCCACGCATGGGTCAGTGTCAACAAAGCGCTGGTGACCCGAGCGAGCGCCGTCATCCCCGCGGTTCCCCTCTACCTCGCGATCCTCTACCGGGTGATGAAAGAGATGAACCTCCACGAGGGCACGATCGAACAGATGGATCGCCTGTTTCGGGAGCGGATCTACGCGCAGCTCGCGGAAGGGGCGCTGGTACCGGTCGACGAGGAGGACCGGATCCGCATGGACGACTGGGAGATGCGAGAGGATGTACAGCGGAAGGTGCGGGACGCCTGGGACAGGATCGATGAGAGCACCATCGCGAGCCTCGCCGATCTTGAAGGGTTCCAGCGCGATTTTCTGCAGATCCACGGGTTCGGATTCGATTCAGTGGACTACGAACGGGACGTGGAGGTCTAGCACCCCCGCGCCCCGAGCGCCTTCGAGAGCCGATTGTCGAAGCGTCGCCTTTGCTGTACGGTAATGATCGTATGAAATTTGACGAATTATCACTAGACGCTTCGATCCTGGCCGGCGTGGCGGATGCCGGTTTCGAGGAGTGCACCGAAGTCCAGGCCCGTGCGATCCCGCACCTTATCGAGGGCAAGGACGTTATGGTCCAGTCACAGACCGGGACCGGAAAGACCGCCGCATTTCTGCTTCCTTCATTTCAACTGCTCCTGCACAACCCCGATTACGCCGATGCAAAAGTCCTGATCGTCGCGCCCACCCGGGAACTCGCCGTCCAGATCAAGGAAGAGGCGGACATGCTCGCGGAGAAACTCCCCCTGAAGGCGGAAGTATTTCACGGGGGTGTGGGATACGGCGCTCAGGAACACGCCCTCGATCAGGGATGCCAGATCATGGTCGGTACCCCCGGGCGCATCCTCGATCTCAGCCAGACGGGAAAGCTCCCTCTGAAAGATGTGAAGATCATGGTGATCGACGAGGCGGACCGTCTCTTCGACATGGGATTCTACCCCGATATCCGCCGGATGATGCGCCGCATGCGTCCCCGGGAAGAGCGGCTGAACATGCTCTTCAGCGCAACCCTGAGCACCCGGGTGCGAAACATCGCCTGGGAGTACATGAACGACCCGGTGGAGATCGAGGTCGCCCCGGAACAGATCACCGTCGATAAGGTGCGACAGACGATGTACCATGTATCCTCCGACGAGAAGATGTCGGTAATGCTGGGGATGCTGAAAAAGAAGAACCCGAAGAGCGCGATCGTCTTTACCAACACCAAGCGCGCCGCCGAGGAGGTGGCAAAACGCCTTGAGATCAACGGGTACCCCGCAGATTTCATCATCGGCGATCTCCCGCAGCGCAAGCGCCTTGCGATTATCAGAAAGCTCAAAGCGGGAGAGACGGAGTATCTCGTCGCCACCGACGTCGCCGCCCGGGGACTCCACGTGGACAACCTCGAGATGGTGATCAACTACGACCTGCCGGAAGACCCCGAGGCGTACGTCCACCGGATCGGTCGCACCGCCCGCGCCGGTGAGAGCGGTGAGGCGATCGCCTTCGCCTGCGAACGCTACGTCTTCGGCCTCGAGGCGATCGAGACGCTGATCAATCAGAAGATTCCGGTAGACGAACTCACCGACGACCTCTTCGCCGAGGACGCCAGCGCAGGGATGCGGATTCGTGCCACCGCCGGTCGCGATGACCGGGGCGATCGCGACAGAGGCGATCGCGACCGCGGGCGCCGGGGAAGCCGCCGCAGTGACGGTGCCGGCGGACCGAGACGGGAACCGTCCCGGGGGCCCCGGCGGTCATCCCGTCCCGACGGAGATCGGGAACGACCGCCACGACGCGATGCCGGTGACGGACACAGCGGCCCCCGACGAAAACCGGACCATCGCCGGGGCGAACGCCGCGGACCGGACCGACGACCCGAGCCGGCCGTCGCGGGAAGCGCCCCGAAAGCGAGTGACACCCTCGAAGAGCGCCTCGCCTATTACCGGAAGAAGTACGGGGAAGATTTCCAGCCCACCGACGAGATGCTGAAGAACATGCAGGATCCCGGCACCGGGCAGGGAAGTTCCCGGAGCAAACGTTCCCGGAACCGGCGCTCCGCCCGCTCATCCGGTACCGACCGGCGTCGCCGGCAGGGGAACGCGGAGCGGACCCCCGATGATTCCGGAGGGAGCCGCGGTGGCACTACGTCGGAGCGAGATGGATCCGCCGCCGCGAGATCATCCGCACCGTCCTCCGGGAAATCCTCCGGGAAGGCGCCGCGGAACGGATCATCTGAACGGAACGGCGGGACCGTACCGGCCTCCGCGCGTGATTCGGGGACCTCGAAGGACCGAAAAGCGGCAGACGGCAAACCAGGCAAGAAATCAGGGATCCTCGACAAACTGAAATCGTTCTTCGGGTAGGCCGCCGCCGACGGCGCTCTTTGGCAGCGCGGCGCCGTGCCGTCGCCGACGGCCAGCGGCGCGTGCCATCCACACCATTCCCTCCGTTTGACATCGCTGTCCCTCCGTCAGTACGTTGGACGTACGATACGGAGGAGACACGTCATGAACGGAACCTACTCGCGTCATCGTCGGAAGGTCGAAGCCCTTCTGGAGGGAACGGATATCAAAATCGACGGCGACGGTCCGTCGGATATCGAGGTGCGGGACCCGCGATTCTTCAAACGCGTACTGACCCAGGGATCTCTCGGACTCGGCGAATCCTACATGGATGGATGGTGGGAGTGTGCCGCCCTGGACGAGATGATGACGAAGCTTCTGCGGGCCGGGCTGGATCGAACAGTGGTCGCCCGCGTCCTCGCCCTTGATCTGGCCGAGGCGGTTTTGTTCAATCTCCAGAGCAGAACCCGGGCGTGGATCGTCGGACACAAACACTACGACATCGGAAACGACCTCTACCGCGTGATGCTCGACCGGAACCTGGTGTACAGTTGCGGGTACTGGAAAAACGCAGAGACCCTCGACGAGGCGCAGATCGCCAAGATCGATCTGGTGTGCCGAAAGCTCCAGCTGAAACCGGGCATGCGAGTGCTGGATATCGGGTGCGGCTGGGGCGGCGCCGCGGCGTACGTCGCCGAGCACTACGGCTGCTCAGTCACGGGGGTAACCGTCTCTGAAGAGCAGTACCGGTACGCAACGGAGTACTGTCGCAATCTTCCGGTGGAGATACGCCTCCAGGACTACCGCGATATCCGGGATACCTTCGACCGGGTCTACTCGATCGGCATGTTCGAACACGTGGGATACCGGAACTACCGTCGCTACATGGAGGTTGCCCGCAACCTTCTGAAAGAGGGTGGTCTCTTCCTGGTACACACGATCGGCGGAACCCGCTCGGTGAAGACGACCGACCCCTGGATCAACCGGTACATCTTTCCCAACGGGATGCTTCCATCGGTACGGCAGATCGGCGCGGCGATCGACGGCCTCTTTGTGATGGAAGACTGGCACAACTTCGGCCCCCACTACGACACCACCCTGATGCACTGGTTCCGGAACTTCGACGCCGCCTGGCCCCGCCTCGCACAGGACTACGGTGAACGCTTCTACCGGATGTGGAAGTACTACCTCCTGTCGTGTGCGGCGAGCTTCCGGGCCCGCAAGAACCAGCTCTGGCAGGTGGTCCTCTCCGTCGGCGGAATCCCCGGCGGGTACGAAGCGCCACGGTGAGGCGCCGTTCGGGGACGATATATCGAACCATCCGGTTCCGCGATGCCATTACCGCTCATCGGGGGCGGCTTCTCCCGGATCGCCGGGGCGTATGACCCCGGGCCGGTGACTCGACCGAACTGTTTTACACGTCCGATCCCGTGCGGTTTCTCCAGACAGGCGAGCGTTCACGGAGCATGAACGATCTACACGTTTCGTGTTACCACCCCGGTCGACACCCTCTCGTTTGAATCGTCCTATTTCTATTCATAGCAAACATTTAACAACTCGATGTCCGTCTGGCACGCTCCTTGCATATGAGGCAAACGTAACCGGAGGACCGACGGGAGGTGCAACGGAGTAGAGAGACAAGGGATAGATAGGCGAGATCGGTCGGAACGATCTATCCGTACCAGTGAACGGGATCTGTGTGATCCTCGACACGTCGTGTGACCTCTGCAAGACGGGGGTCGACGGATCTGACGTGACGGAGCGCTGTCCGCGTCGCGCAGACACATGAAACCAGACAGAGGAGTTTTGGATGAAAAAGGTTTTCGTTTTTGTCGTACTTGCGGCGGTAGTCGTTGGTACCGGATTCGCTCAAGAGGAAGAAAGCGAAAAGGAATATTCGATGGCGGCCCAGTTGAGCCCCGTCGGATTCTTGTTCGGAACATACAGCGGCAATTTCCAATACCAGGTAGCCCCACACCACGGATTGATGGCAGAGATCGGCTTCGGGGGGACGTCGAACGAATTCGACGGTGTCACGGCGTCGCAATCCCGCTTCGATCTCGGCGCCCACTACCGCTACCACTTCAACCCGCAGATGGATTCCTTTTTCCTCGGTCCGTTCGTCAAGTTCATGTCGTTAAGCGGTGATATTACGACGGAAACCGAAGATTTCTACACCGGAGAGACCGACGAGGAGACCTTTTCCTGGGACGTGAACACCGTCGCCGTTGGTGCCAGTATCGGTCGGCGATGGATTTGGACCGAGGGACTTTCGATCGTTTTCCGTATCGGATATGGCGCGACCAGTGTCAATGTTAACGCCGGAGACGCTGCAGACGCCGACGTAGAACTCCTGGAACAGTTCCTCGGCGTCGCACTCGGTTTCGATGGCGAACTATCGATCGGATGGGCGTTCTAGTGTCCAGTATCGGCAGGGCGTAACTCGCGGAGAACGGACACACCCGTTCCTCCGGTGTATCCGGGGAGCGGTGACTCCCTCGTCGGATCTGCGGGTATGATCGTACCGCTCCGGCCGATCGGTCGGAGCGGTTTTTCCGTGTGCTCCTGGTCGGGCGATCGATTGCGGGTACGTGGTGCCACGGTACGGCGCGTTCCCGGGTTCGTCTGGACCGTTCCGTAGCGCCTGCGCCGTCAACGGTCACGTGCCGCTTCGTCTGCACCCCCGAACACCCGCTCCACCTCCACCACCAGACCGGGAAAACGGACCGACTCGGTCGACCGCCCGGGGTGGGCGATGCGGCTTTCCGTCAGCTCGTAGTCCCGGAACACGTGGATCGTGACGGTGGTGTTCACCGGGTCCACGATCCAGTATTCTCGCACCCCGCTCTCCATGTAGAGATCAGCCTTCCTGATACAGTCTTTGCTTCGGGAACCGGGGGAGAGAATCTCGATCGCCAGCTCGGGAACTCCCTGGTACTGGTCCTTTTCATCGAGGTCACGGTGGTAATCGCAGATCACCACCAGGTCCGGTTGCACGACGTTCAGATTATCCTCGTAAGTCTCCCCGGTGCGTCGAGCCGTCTCCCGGACCATCCGGATGTCGAAGGGCGCCAGCACGGGAATACACGATTCCGAATCGGCGAGATACTCCACCGTCAGAAGGTGCAGGAACCCCAGTGTTATCTGGTGGCGGAACGTCGGCGCACCGAGGAGGTATACCACCCCGTCGATCAGCTCGTAGCGTTGTTCGCTGGACTCGGTCAGCTTCAGAAAATCCCGGTACCGTACCCGACCGCCGGGACCACCGGGGGGATGCGGCGCTTCGGGCCCGGTGTCTGCCGTACCGGGGCCGTCCGACGGATGATCCGAGGGATGCTTATCGGTGTCTTCTGCGCCGTAGGCGGGCTCCGGCTCCCGCACCACCTGCTCGTGCTCCTCCGGCATCGGCGCCTCATGGGGCCAGTGCATGAGGAGTGCCCGCCGTTTGCCGTTCTTCGTGACGATGATCTGCTCCCGTCGACACAGATCCAGGTACTTCCCGAAGTTATTCTGCACTTCCGTGGATGGAACAAGCATTCGCGCCTCCATATTAGCTAATACAGGTGCAATATGGCACGGAATTAGGTATAACGTAAGCGGAAGCCCCCGGAATTATCGAAAAATTAGCTAATATATGGGCGATTTCCTAGAATGAGATCGAAATACCGATCGGAATATTAACGATACTGATAGGCTGGGCGAAACTCTCACTTGTTGAATCAATTTCGTCACCATTTAGTTCAACGACTACGTCATAGTCAATCTCGGCTTCCCCTCCAACAAACGATATTCCTCCAAACAGTGTGACTTTGTCGGATAGTAGATATCCGATTCGACCGGATATCGTGTAGCCGAAACCGACCCCGCTCACCAGTTCATCTTTCACAACGAGTTCATCAACACCGTCGTCCCCGGTGAGTTCGAGCTCTGGTTTTGTCGCGACCAGGAGACCGATTCCGCCCCCGAGTAAGAAGACCGCGTTCCCCGATGTAGTAGAAAAATACGGTCCGATCGTCGCATTCTGTACAACCCACGGAGAGGCTGATATTTCCCAGTCTACCGTCGGGTACATATCAGCGAATTCATCAAGAACGTCATCCAATACTTCAGAATCGATACTATTCAGGTTGAAAGAGTATTGTCCAAACAAGCCGAAGTTGTCCTCTAACGAATATCTCCCCGTGATGCTGCCCATGACACCGGTTGAGGCAAGCCCCGAGTCTTCACTATCGATATCGTCGTCCCCGAAATCTCCAGTTGGAATTCCGACTCCCACCTCGATGTCAAGATAATTTACGCCAGCCTGTTGTGCGGAGATGTTCATAGTAATAATCAATAACATCATAATAAAAGATTTAGTCATATGCATAATGTTACCTCCATAGCTATGATAAATCGTGACGATGGACAAATCAATAGTGGGAAAAAAAATTAAACACATATTGTCGTAGTGGACACCTCTGATAACGGCCTCCGGCGCAGGTAAGGTCCTGAATTGAAGGAAATCTGATCGATCAATGCGTGCTTCTCCCGCTCGTCTTCGTCGCAGCATCTATCCGCCTTGCCAATTTCGACAGCCTCTCCGGTATTTCTTTCCGGTAGGGGCCGTTCTTATCAACGTCTGCTGGCTATCCGGTCGTGAATCCGGCCTTGTTGTAACAGGAATCCCTGCCGTCTGAGATTGTAAGCAAGACTATTCAGTCGGATCGTGAATTCCCCCTTGGGTCTTTCGTCGCGTCCTGGTCTTCGTCAGATGTAATCCGGTGTGTTGGGCACCTAACACATGTTCAATCCGACTCCATATCTTCGACTATTGGTTGTTTTCAATTTTCTGTCCGGCTGTCGCCGGCTTGTTTCATTTTTCCTTATGCATGATCCGGGGAGTCGCCTGTACCGTGACTACTTCCACCTTCGGGCCCACTCCGACGTACCCTTTATCGGCGTAGACGTAACAGTCTTTGGCCTCGTCAGAGAGAAGAATCGGTAACATCTTCTGTGACCTGTCAATTTGGCATCCAGAGATCGACACACCTCGCCGACAT
>JBKHFT010000112.1:0-10931 GCA_046540055.1 Alkalispirochaeta sp. | reverse complement strand
CTCCGGGAGCGTCTCCGGGCGAACAGGTTCTGACCGTTACGGTATCGGACCGTGGCGTTCGGCGAGGGACACTCCCCCGGGAACTCAACGAAATCCGCCGGTCGATCCTGGATGCCCTCGTGGAACAGGTCCACGGCACCCTGGAGATCCCCCCCGACGGGGTTCACGAGAACAGCTCTTCCCCGGGTTCTGCTCGCCGTCTCGCGACCGTCGCGGTAGACCTCACAACGGAATAACCGGTTTTCGACCCCGGGTGCCGGGGGCACCGCGATTCGTCGCCGAATCTCGCTACCATCCCGCACGAAGTGCAAGTGCCGGCGCTACCATCCCCGGATCGACACGACCGTCTCGACACCCTTCCGGATCGACTGGCTCGCGGCGTTGTAGGTTGCGCTGATCGAGATACCGAGGCCCGCGTTCACCACGTCGTGGAGAAGGTGGGTCGTGAGCTTCACGTACGCCGGGGCGTTGATCGCCTCCTTCCCGTCCCGCAGCAACAGCGGCGCCAGCTCAAACCGCTGGTTCAGTGCCGATATCCGTCGGGTGATCCCGGGAAACACCGTCCGCACCACCTGGAAGAACAGCTTGTGGTACCCCTCGTCACGACTCAGAATTCGCAGAATCTGGGTGTATCGGTCCCGCTGCATCCCTCCCCGACGGTCGCGCTTCTGCGGAACCAGCCGCCGCAAGAGCTCTCCCGTTTCCGGGTCATCGAACTCCTTGTCCGCGGCGATCAGAAAGAGCGCCGTCGCGGCGGCGTGGCGAGCAAAGGGGTTCAGTCGCCCGTTCCCCGGCGCGGGGCCCGCCGCCGACGCTCCCTTCGCCCCCGCGGCGGCCCCCGCCCCTCCAGACACGCCCTGGGCGCTCTCGGCAGCACCCGCCTCCGACGCAAACTCCGCCGCGATCAGGCGCAGCACCTTCGGCACCGCCCCGCGGACGATCCGGTGGTGGTCCAGTGAGCTTTGCTGCATGAACCGGCGCCCGCTCCCGGCGATCGCCTCCAGCGCTTCGTCGAGGATCTTCAACACCCGCACGAGTTCACCGTAGAGCTCGTCCCTCCGGAACCCCTCGACGATGAAGAGGAGCTCTTCCTCCTGCGTTGCCGAGAGCACCGTGAGATTCCCCTGCCGGTCGAAGCGCTCCCGCAGCTGTCGGACCCGCTCGTGGTTCCCCATATTAAGAACCCCCGCGAGAAACGCGTCGAGGTCCCGGACGTACGTGACGGGCTCCCCGATCTCCGGGTGCCGCGTGCAGTAGTACGTCACCAGGTCGCGACTCTTTGCTCCCGCTTTGAGGGAGCCCACCTGCTCGCGGACCAACTGGTCCAGAACGAGGCTCAGCGTTTCCCGGAGCTTGCTGTACACCGTCACCGTCGCATCCAGCTCCGTCTGCAACAGGTTCAACGCGGGGTCCGGCGGTACAAACGCCACATCCCGCAACCGTTTCGCCTCGGCGCCGGTGATCTGCAGCTCTTCATCGACATAGCGGTTGTAGTTCGCTACCACCGCCCGGGGATCAAATCCGCTCTCCCCTGCGGGCTGATACCGGTTGTGCCACACCTGCACCGGCAGGTCGGGTCGGATCTCGAAGACGCTCCGGAGGTACCCCCCGGCAGAGACGTGGGCGGTGGGCTCCGCGTTCGTCACCAGGAGCAGACTCCCCACGTAGGGCAGAAAGTTCAGATTCTCCTCGGCGCTGATCCCGGCGGGCATATCCCACACCATCACATCGTACCGCTCCAGCAGCTGCCGGGCGAACCGTGCAAAGAGCCGGAACTTCCGGGCGCTCTCATCGTCGCGGCCGCCGCTCTTCGGAAAGACGATATCCAGGTTCTCACTGTACTTGAACGAAAACTTGGCCAGGCTCCCCGATTGGTCCGGCGCGGACTGAACCCCCGCCAGATCCCCCTCGGGGATATCAAGGATCACCGTCACGTTCGACAGCGGGTCGAGATCCAGCAGCCCTACCCGCTTCCCCTGTCGCGCCAGAAGAAGCGCAACATTGAGCGCCGTCGTCGACTTCCCGACCCCGCCCTTCCCGGACCCGACGGCGATGCTCCGCTCCCGCAGCGGCGTCGTCAGATCGGCAGAAATCATAAACCCGGATCGATCGGAGGAGTGCATAGCCATACCCTATAATATCGGAGGTGCAGAACGGAACCAAAGGGCTCGGCGAATCGAACTCGCGGTCACCGCGGTTTTCACGCGTTCCCGCGGGTGTCGGCCCGGCTCACGGAGTTGCTTCCGTTCACCAGTCGTTACACCACCGCGCGTACAATTGTCCGTCTGCGCCCGGCGAATGTTGATTGCGACCCGATCAGAATCGTGAGCGGTTCAAGAGACGACGAAAACGGCACCGTGTGAACCGGATAATGTCCGGAAAAGGCGGCTCCGTCTTCGTACGGAGCCGGCGGTGACCATGCAGCTACTCTACAAACCGCACTTCCAACCCGACACGCCGTGCTATCGCTGCCCGGCGTTTGTCTGCGGTGACAAAGAGGTCGGTCGACGGGTCTGCCATCGCTACGTGGAGGACGTCGAGGGAACGGGCAAGAGTGTCCGCCGTATGAGTGGCGGCGAGTTCCCGGGAACGGCGAAATACCGCGTCCCAGTCCGGTACCGTTCTGCGCAAGCGTCCTGTGGCGATATCTACGTCAAAGGTGTGTTCGGAAGCGGCTCGTTGGCTTTGGGTGATCGCGCCACTGCCAACGAGGGCGCTGAGGGTGTTTCGGATTTCAAGCTCATGCAGCGGTGTCAACGGTACAGCCGGTATCGTCTGTACGATCGCCGCGGCGGTTGCGGAGTTCGGTTCCCGAACGTAGAGCTTTATCAGGACGCCGGAATCGACATACGCCTTCGGCACCGCCGTTAATCCCGGTCGCCGTAGAGCACGTCGCTTGCCGAAGGAGTACACGCTCCATCCGGGTACAACGCGTTGACGCGATCCAGCAGATCCGGCCATTCCGGTGGCACAGCGCCCGAGACCGGCTCGATCCGGGCGATCACTTTCTTCCGCCGGCGGACCTCCAGCGTCTCACCGCGTTCCACCGCATCAAGAAAACTCCCGAGGTGATGCTGAAGATTGCGGACGTCAACGGTCTTCATGTACTACATTTTGCACTACGAATCCGGATTCGTCAAGGAAGCTCAGCGGAACGCCCGAAGGATATCGGCAACAAACCGACCGCCTACAACGGCTTGTGTACCACCTCACCGTTGCAACGTTCCGTTTTCATCGTCGCCATCACGCATCCGGGTGTTCCGCAACAGCTTCCGGCCGCGGTTCCCGTTCAAACCGGTCATGGCTGACCTGAAACGATCCTCGTCCTTTAGCGGACCAAATACCCCTGTTCCCGGAAACGGCTGCGCGTCAAAATCACGGATCGATCCGTTGTACCGGCACACAGTAATGCTATTGCGGGTTGTAGCGGGCGTCAATGCCGCATGGGGCGCACCCAGCCGGGTGTCGACGAGGTCCAGGGGAGAGAGGGATGCACGTTTCCCTGATCGCTCTTGCCATCGGCCGGACGGCGTATCCGGAGCGGATCTCCTCCTTCTGATGGGCTTCCTCATTCAACCACGACGCTCGGTGTCGTCGCCCGGGTACCCACCCGATTCAAACCAATTGCGACAGAAATGTGCGGGCCGGGACGATAACCGGTTTGCCTTGACTGAAGCAGTCAACATCGATCCAGGGTGCGTCTTTCGCCACCTGGAACGCGTGTTCCGCACCGGTAATCTCCTGGAAGTACGAGAGGGCCGGGCTCATCGCGCGGTGCGTTGAATGCTTGGTTTCGACAAGAAACCAGGGTTCGTCATCCCGGGTGATCACAAAATCGACCTCCCTCTTCGCTTTGTCCCTGAGATAGAAGAGCTCAAACGTGCCAAGTCCGATGTCGGTCCACCAGTGTGTCGCCTTCAGGAGATGAGAGGCTATCACGTTTTCGAAGCGCGCTCCGGGATCGGATATACCGCTCCAGTCCCAGAGGTACACTTTCGGTTGCTTTCTCAACGCTTTGGGTACGTTGCGAAACCATGGACGGATAGTGAACGAGTGATAGAGCGCCCCAAGGATCGCCGTCCATCTGCGGGCGGTGTCAACGGCGATATTAGTGTCGTTTGCCAGAGATGAGTAGTTGAGGAACGAGCCGGTGCGGGCCTCCAGGAGCTTCCCCAGAACCTCGATCTGACCTACCTCTTCCACCCGTGTCAGATCCCGTACATCCTCCCGGAACAGGAGTTCCGTCTTCGTACGGCTCCAGCGATTATAGAAACGGGTGTTTCCTCGGAGAAACGGCTCGGGGAATCCACCGTACGTATACAGATCATCCCAGGTATCGTCGTCGATCGGCGACGGCGGATGGATGAGGGACGTGCCGATCGTTTTTGCTGTGACCTGTGAGCGCGCCAACTCACCAACTGTGATTGGATGCATTCGGTAGGAAAAGTAGCGCCCCATGAGGCTGTCTCCGCTCCGACGAAAGAAACCGAGACGGGAACTGCCGGTGACGATCGTGCGAGTCTGGTCGCCATACACATCGTAATAACCCTTCAGGAAAGTTCTCCACGATCTGTATTTGTGTAGTTCATCGAACACGACCGATACCGGACGTTCGCGCAGAACCGCCAATTTCAGGTCCTCGGCAACGGCGTCGGGACCGCCGGTGATCAACTGCCGGTCACGTTGTCTGTCCCACGTGTAGTACGCGTGGTCCCCGGCCGCTGTTTGCGAGGAGGTCGTCTTACCGACCTGCCGTGGTCCGGTGACAACAGCCATCTGCCGATTCGTCTCGAGGTGTTCCTGAAGAAGCGCTTCATAGACGCGGTCCATATCTGGATATGGTACTGAACCGGCAATGGATTTGCAAGGACCAATTTACGATATATCAAAAATTGGTCCGAACCGATTTACGAGTGTGTTGATATCAGTCTCAAGCAGGATAGCCGTCAATGCCGACTAACGGGAAAGACCTCCGCCAGGTCTATGGCAATCGCGTCGGTTATGCCGGCGGTGACCGTGTCGGAGCCGCCGAACGCGCCGACCCGCCGGTACGATCCATCGCCGTCCAGCCGGTAGACCTCCACGACCCGTTCGTCCGGGTTCACGATCCAGTATTCCCGCACACCCGAATCCCGGTACAGATCGAATTTTCTGTTCAGGATGCAGGGTCGCGCAGGAAGCGTAGCTTCCGACCGGACCCGGTCGTGAAATCCGCTGTCGGGAGAGACAATTTTTATCACCAGATCCGGAGGGCCCGTCATTCCCTGTTCGGTGAGCTTGCCGGGATCACAGACAACCGTCAGGTCCGGTTGTACTACCGTCGGCAGATGGTCCTCCGCGTCGTCGGAGAGTTTCACGTCAAAGGGAGCAGGGTAGATTTCACAGGGGGCGCCACGAAAGGCGTTGGCGAACTGGCGGGTCATTTCCGCCACCAGCCGTTGGTGCTCTCTCCGAGGTGCCGGACTCATCGCGTACGGTACTCCCCGGATCAGCTCAATGCGCTCACCTTCCGGCCAGGAGAGGTAGTCCTGATAACTGTACCCTTCAGCGTGTTCCGCAACGGTCATATCGTAATTATAGTGCCGGGTTGCCTCACCGCCAACCTGGACATGTGGCCGACATTCCGGCACACCGATAGTTCATCGCATCACCGATAACGACATTCGCATCATCCACCGGAAACGATTACCCGGCGATCTGTTGAACGATGCGTTCCGGTGGTGATAAGGATTCAGCCCAGCCCGGGGAGAACCACGATCGATCACGGGACCCTGGTGTCCGCGCCTCGAACGCGCAGGGGCTCAGGTAGGTTGTCGGAAGCTCTTGACGGGTTTCCTCCGTGCGTGCCCGATAACCCGGGGAGTGGCGAATCGATCCAGCAGGCCGGAGAAGAGGTTCATTATCAGGATCGCGATCCCGACGCCACCGGGCAGCTGAAACAGTATCCGCAACCCGGCGATCACGACGCCGATCAGGAAGGCATACACGATGCGCGCCTGAATCGTCAGCGGTCCCGAGCTGTAGTCGGTAACCATGTAGACCGCCGCGAATATCAGGGTGCCGCTGAGCACATGATAAGCGGTGAAGGTGAAGTTGAACCCGCTGTAGAGAAAGACGGTAATCGCGGTGCCCGACACGGTCGCCAGTGGTACCCGGAGATCGATTATTCTTCTCACAACCAGATATGTAAGCCCGAGGACGATGAAGAATTTCGAGGTCTCACCGATACCGCCGCCCACGAACCCCCAGAAAAGATCCGACAACGGAGGAAGTTCGGAAGAGACGGTACGGGTGAAGTGGCCGATGTACTCCAGGGGTGTTGCCGTAGCTACCGCGTCGGGGCCCGGCGTCACCCACTGCGTTATCTGCGGCTCGAAAAAGACCTTGAGCATGACCCGTGCGGCCACGGCCGGATTGAAGGCGTTCCGGCCAAGTCCTCCGGGAAGCTGTTTGACTACTATTATGGCGAAGGCGGTACCCAGGACTATGCTCCAGAGGGGCGCCGTCGTAGGCAGCGACAGGGCAACCAGAAGCCCGGTAACCGCGGCACTGTAGTCGGATACGGTTATCGTCTTTCCCGCGATTTTCTGGTAGCCGACCTCGAAGGCTACCGCGCTGACGACGCCCGCCGCGCACATGACGAGCACCCAGCTTCCAAACAGATACACCGCCGCAACCGTCGGAAACAGCAGCGCGACCAGTACGTCGCGCATGATCGTTGCATCGGTCCGACGGGTGCGCAGGTGCGGTGCCGGCTCCATGGACAGGTTCATCGTCACGATTCTGATTCCTTGATTGCGTGCTTGATGTCCTCGAGCAACGGTATCCGGGAAGGACAGATGTAGGTGCAAGAACCACAGAGAATGCAGGATTCCGCCTTCAGCGCTTCCAACACATCAAACCGACCGGCCCGGTAGGCGTTGCTGATCGCAATGGGCTGCAGATTTACCGGGCACACGTCGATGCACCTGGCACAGCGTATGCACGGTCGTTCGTCCGGGGTCCGTGCCGCGGACTCGTCGAGACAGAGTATCGTGGTCGTATCCTTCGCCACCGGAATCTCGAGATCGTTGAACGGTGCGCCCATCATGGGGCCGCCATTTATGAGCTTGCCGACGCCGGTCTTGAAGCCCCCGCAGAAATCGATCAACTCCCGAAGGGGGGTCCCGATCCGGGTCAGCACGTTCTGAGGGTTGGTAATTGCCGAGCCGGTCACCGTCACCACTCGCTCGACCAGGGGTCGCCCGAGAAACACGGCGTCGTGAATGGCTTTGATAGTGCTGACGTTAGATGTGAGGACACCCATCTCGTTGGGGAAGGTGCCGAAGGGAAGCTCGAGACCGAAGACGGTTCTGAGAAGGACTCCCTGGTCGCCCTGGGGATAGCGGTCGCTCACTTTCTCAATCGTGATGTGCCGGTAGTCAAGGTCATCGGCCGTTCGCTTCAGAACGGCGATGACGTCGGGCATATCTTTCTCGACGGCCACGACGTTGTGGTCGGTCTCAAACAGTCGTCGCAGAAAATCGACGGTACGCAGGATCTCCGGCGCATGCTCCAGCATCACGCGATGGTCTGATGTGGAGTAGGACTCGCATTCCGCCCCGTTGATCAGCAAGTAGCCGTGTCCCTCGCCGGGAGGCGAGAACTTCACGTGGGTGGGGAAGCCGGCGCCACCTTCTCCGGTTATTCCGCTCTCTCTCAGGCGTGCAAAGAACGTATCGACGGAAATGCTCTCGTCCAGGGGCTCGAAACGCTCCTCTTCGTCGCGACCGTCGTTTTCGATGACGATCG
The DNA here is from genome assembly GCA_046540055.1 of Alkalispirochaeta sp. Taxonomy (GTDB): domain Bacteria; phylum Spirochaetota; class Spirochaetia; order DSM-27196; family Alkalispirochaetaceae; genus Alkalispirochaeta. The sequence goes on along the minus strand of JBKHFT010000112.1, from coordinate 3,140 downwards.
AGAGGGATGGTCCTCGGAAACTTTCTCTCTCTTCAATGGCGGTGACGATGCCGGAAACCGAGCTGTGTACACCGGCCGATACGTGCCCCCGGGCCTCACCGATCAGGGTGCCGATTCGTACGGAATCGCCCACGTCCACTGCGGGCTCGGCGGGCTCGCCGGTGTGCATCTTCATCGGGAAGATCAACTCCCGAACGTGAGGGGCTGTGACAACTTCTTTGCGTTCAGTGTGTTCTTTATAAGACGGGACGGGAACACCTTTTCGCGGCCTCAGAAAACCGTTCAGTGGAATTCCCGTTCCCAATCGATTGAACTTCTTCCCCATACCAGTACAAGTATACCCAAGCCCGCGTCTGCCGTCGAATCGACGAAAACGCCGCGAGAATCAACAGAATCAACACCGCTTCGGCAAACGCATATTACAGTACGACAGGGCTCACAATCGGGGCGAGGTCCTTTCAGGTGTTGCAGACCGTCGTGGGAGCAAATGAGTCACAACGGTCGTTCCTCAGTATTCTGATTCGTCTCGAAAAGACGAGACCCTCAATACACTGTTCAGACGGCGGACGGAATTCCGACCGATGTTTGCCCAGGCACGCGATTATGACCGGAATAACCTCTCTCCCGGGAGCGCCGACTTCGACGACTCCTGAGTCCGTCGTCGCCGCTCACCCGCCCAGGGGCAACACCGTTCGACCATACACCTCGTTGAGGACTTGGGCGATCGCGGTGTAGAACGCGGAAAACCCGCAGATGATTCCGACCCACCCGGCGATCACCGGAGAACCCGGCATGCCCTGCACGGTGTCATCCAGACCCACGGCGCAATGGGGTTGTACCCGATCCGTCGCAACCGGTTCCCCTTCCGCGCCGGAACGCCCCGCCGTATGGTACGATCGTCACTATGGATGGACGACAACGAGATCAGATCAAACCGGGACAGCACGTCGCGATCGTACAGAAGCACCACCAGCGCACCGGGGAACTAACCGAGGGTATCGTAGAGCGACTCCTTACCAAATCGTCGTTTCACCCCCACGGAATCAAGGTAAAGCTCTCCTCCGGTGAAGTCGGCAGGGTGAAAGAGATCTACGACTGATACCGGCGGTTCGGCACTTCGCGAATTTTTCGAGTGATACGCCCCGCCATTGCCGACGCGCGTCGTCAGCGGTATGTTCCTCATAGATAACTTTTTTAATAAGGATTACCGGGGTGAAAAAACCAGGGTCGAAAAGACGGAACCAAACGGGAGCTCCCGAAACGCACGCGCGGAAACGCGCCGAAAAGAAGCGTCGCGCTGCGGTCCGGCGACGGAACCGGCTTACCGGCATCGCAATCGTTACCGTACTGCTCGCGGCAGGTGTCGTGGCAACGATCGCCGCAGTTGAGGGCAGTGAAGAAGAACGCCACGATCTCACCGCGGTGGGACAGGGGGTCCCGGCGATCGTTCAGGTCCACGACACCACCTGTCCCGTCTGTACGCAACTCAGGGCCAACATCGAACGGATCGAGGACGAGTTCTCCGAAGACGAGCTGGTGATCCGGATCGCCGATGTCGATACCGACGAAGGGCTCCGGTTTGTGGGGCAATATACGTCACAACGGCGGGTTACACTGCTGTTTTTCGACGGCGACGGTGAATTGACGGATGTCCAGACGGGGCTTCAGCCGGTATCGCAGCTCCGGGATACCTTTGAAGCCCACGCTGCGACGGGGCGATAAATCGCGCCGTGGGTGGTTCCGGAAAGGTTGCGGCGATGAGAAACCTGGCTACAATAGCAGCGCTGCTGACGGTCGCCACGACGTTTCTGTTCACCCAGGAGTCGTCCGATGAGTCTCTTCTGCGGCGCATCGACCAGCTTCATGAACGCGACCGTCACGAGGAGATCATCGGTGTCACAGAAGAGGCTCTGCAATCGGCACCGTCGGGACGCCCCCGGGCGGAACTCCTCGTTCGCCTCGCCCGGGCCGAACTGAACGCGACGGATCTGGGTCGCTACGCCGCCACGATCACGGAAGAGGAGGCGATGGAAGCGCTTGATCGCGTCGTGAGCCGTACGGAATCGGCGATGCGTGAAGACCCGTCTCTCGCGGATTCCTACTTCTGGAAGGCTGCCGCGATGGCGCAACAGGGGCAGATCCGCGGCGTTCTGAACTCCCTGTTCATGGCGGGAGAGATCAACGATCTCGCCCTGGCGGCGATCGACCGTGATCCGGAGATCTCGGAGGTGTGGTTTCTCCTGGGACAACTCTACCGCGAACTTCCCGGTCGCCCCGTCTCGTTCGGCGACAACGTGTACGCCGTCTCCTTCGGACGCCTCTCGGTGGAATTGCATGAAGCGCGTCTGGAACGGGAGGAACTGCCGTCGAAGTATTACGACTACTACATCCAACTGGCGGAGTCCCTGCGTACCCGGAACTGGAGCGCTCCTCGTCGGCGATCCCGCCACCCCTCGATCGCCGAGGCTCATGCAGCGGCCGATGATGACTTCACCCGAGGCGCCACGTGGGAGGGTGCGATCGAACTGCCCCGGGAAAGCGACCGCGACGAAGGGCGCCGCATTCTTGAAGGGATCATCGATGAACTGGAACGACTGCCCCGCCGCACCCTCCGGCAGGAGCGCAGTCTCGAGCTCGCCCGGGAGATCGCGGGGGAGCGCTGGTAGCGGCGGGAGTACGCGCCGTCGCGATCTCTGTTGAGTGTTGGTGACACCAGCGTGTCGTTACCGTTTGCGGGCAACCAGGTAGACCCGTCCCGGTTCGATCCGACCAACCCGTACGGCCCCGAGGGCTTCAGCGGATGATCCCTGCGACCAGGCGCTGCGGAAGAGCGCCGCTTCGAGTTCCTCCCGCAGGAAGCCACGCCGGATCGAGAGGGCGCCGTCATACGCGGCGAAACTGCCCCGAAGGATCGTCGGGGCTGCGATTCGATAGGCGGAATAACTGATCCGCGATCGCTCCAGATCGTTACACAACAGCGTCCCGGTACACAGCCGTCGACTCAGATCGAGGAATCGTACGATATCCGCACCGGAGAGATGATGAAGAAAGTGGTTCGAAATTACGTAGTCGTATCGCCCTCCGGACAGATCGAAGACCGACCGCTCCAGGACCGTGATCGTCGGGTATCCGGCAGAGGC
>JBKHFT010000111.1:0-10997 GCA_046540055.1 Alkalispirochaeta sp. | reverse complement strand
GATCGTGCTGCGACTGGCCGACGGATCCGAGCAGATGCACCACCGGCTTCAACAGAAGGTTCAGAATGACGAAGTTCTTGACCTCTTCCTTCCCCATCCGCAGTCGCTGCACCTTCGTCAGTTCGAAATGGATATACGTTTTCCGGTAAAAAACCTCTTCAAGGTAGCGGTCGATCATCCCCGATACGATCGCGGTGTAGGGACCGGTAAAGGCGCGACGTCCTTCCGGCTTGGCGAGAAACTTCTCAACCACACCAAGCACCTGGCGTCCGACGACCGAGCCGTCCACCGGCTGTTGCCGAATGAGCTGAAAAAAGGTGTAATCGATCTGCTCCGTCGCGATTCGCTCGAGGTCGGGCAGGAGGCGTGTATCGATCACCTCATAGAGGCTGTTTACCAGAAGGCTGAAGATCTGGTTCCAGTTCTTGCCGGGGAAAAACTGCCCGGAGCTCAGAGTCGGCGCGAGTTGTGCCGCGTTGCCGTGCAGAAACTGGATGATCTGCTCCTCCTGCTGGAGCAATGAATACCCATGCAGCGTCGGGTTCTGCAGGAGCCGGCCGATAAAGGCCTGTGCTTTCTGGCTCTCGGTGTTCATAATACTGTTGGAGAAAGCATACTATAGGGATGTCAAAGGGCTCAAGTCACAACGCCAGCTATACCGGGCACTTCCCGCGACCGATGCTCGTGGCAATCTTGCTCGTGATCACATCCTTCGCGGGAGGTGGTGTGGCGGCGCAGGAGGCGGAGCCTGATGCAGCGACCGGAGCCCCCTCCGCCCCGGAAAGCGGCGCGCACCCGGAAAGCGGCGCGCACCCGGAGAGCGGTGCGCCCACGGACGCGGACATATCCTCCCTACCCCCGACCGTTCCCGGGAGCTGGCGGCCGGTCAACCCCTTTCCCGAGGAGGAAGCGCCGCCGTACCTCCTCGACCTCGATGTGGGAGACACCGAGGTGGAACTCTTCCTCCTCGGTTCGTGGATCGCGAACTCCCGCGTCTCAACGGGGATCGCCTTCCACCCGCCCCTTCCCGAGTCGGGCGATCGTGTCACCCTTGGGTATCCCTACCCTGCCTTCGAAACGCGCCTCTTCTCCCAGACCGTTGACCTCACCGTCTCCCTGTGGTTGTACCGGCGGTACTTTTTCGAGGCAACCTTTGCGGACGACTCCGAGGTCAATTCGATCGCCGCGGGTTACTACGCCGCGGAGGATGAACTGGTCCGGGAGTTCGTGATCGGAAATGTTCCCCTTGCGGTATCCCGCTACCCTTACCAGTACTCCGGGAGTACCGGCGCCCGGGCGGGGCGCAAACCGAACCCCGGCACCGTGCTGCGACTGCAGACGGATCGCACCTACCACGAGTTTCTGCTCCAGCTGGAAAACACGGCACAACGACGGATCAGGCTTTCCGGGGGAGGGATCCTGGAGGAGGCGAGGCTTCGTCCTGAAGAGTATCTGTCGGGGCGCGCCTTCGTTCTTCCCGACGAAGAGGTAACCGAGGTAGAGCTCTTTGTACAGGACGAAGGCGGGACGATTCTCGCCACGCTACCGGGGGCCACGTCACCGGGGGATGGTACCCTCAGGCGCTTCCGCATCCTTGACGCCGACGCGGGGGAGTACGTCATCGACACAACGACCGGTACGGTACGCCTTGCGGATACCGTTCCTGCGGACCGCACAATTGCGATTTACTATGAGACCTCCGCCGGAGCGGTGGGAGCCGGCGGAAACGGCTCCGCGGCGCTCGTTCCTCTTGACGAGGGCGACGGTTCCCTCGCTCCGACGACGGGTACCCTGAAGCGGTTCGCCTTCGATGAAGCAACGCTGTTCGATTTTTCGACCGAGACGAACGCCGACTACGACGGCGCCGACTTCCGTCTGGATCTGTCCGACGGGCGAGATGCGTTGATCCTTCGCGCTCCGGGACTCTGGTCCCCCTTCGAGGCAGCGAATCTCTACCTTCTGCCGGAAGGAATCGGCGACGATGTGCGGTATCGGATCGTCCGGCGCGCTACCCGAACCCCCGTCGAGAGCGATCTCGAACTCCGTCGTATCCGCGATACCGATCTCCTGCAGGTGATCCGTCCCGGCAGTGGAACCCGTTCCCTCGGGTACCGCTACCCCTGGGCTCAGGAGCCCCCCCGGGATACGAACGCCCGGATCTACGGTCCCCGAGCCGATCGGTCGGTGGACCTGGCGGAGACGGAGATCCTCGTCGAATACTCAACGTCGACGGACCGCGTGGTTCTCGACGGCGATCTCGTCCCCGGATCGGTGGCGATCACCTCGGGAGGTCGGGGTATCCCGGGGGCCACCGTCGATTACGATACCGGAGCGGTGGAGCTTCCTTCGGGGGTCGCCGATGCGACCGCCGTCGATATCACCTATCGTGTCTACGAGGACGGTGCCGGTACGAGTGATCTCGTCTTCATCAACGGGAACCGGTGGTTCCTCCGTCCCGACCTTGACGTGACCCTCGCCACCGGTCTCCGATGGACGTTGACGGACAACAGCTATTCGACGGAACTCGACCAGCACCCCGGTCAGGTCACCGTCTCCTCCGGCGTCTCCTGGACCAACCCGGCCGAGACCCTTCGTCTGACCGCCGCCGGGGCGGCGCAGGTGTCACAGAGCGACACCACCGGGTATATGCGCCTCTTCGGTTCCATCCCGGAGGATACGGTACTTGGCCCGACGGAGGACTCCCTCTTCCCCGCCCGGGCAGCGCCGGCACTCGCGACCAGGACCGCGGAGTACTCCGAAGAGGCGGACGGCGGCACCGATCCCGACCTCACCGAGGCGAATCGGGTCTACCCGGTGTACCGCGACTACTGGTCCTCCGACGCCCTCGGGAACGTCTCTCTCGCTTCGTACCCTACGCTTCCATCTGCCGATCCGTCGACGGCGGGAAGCCGTATCGGTCCGTATCTCGCCCGCAGCACCGACGGGGGGTACAGCGGCACCGTCGGGGTCCTCGAATGGGAGTCTCTGCCCGAAGGAAGCTGGACGGGGGCACGGATCGCCAGGGTCGGTGATGAAGCGGATATCCGGGACGCCCGGAGCGTCTTGATCACCTACCGGTATATCGCCGACGGGACAGGTGGAGCTGCGCCGAAACTCCTCCTCGAGATCGGGGCCCTCGGAGAGGACCTCGACGGTGACGGCGTCCTCGATCGGGGACGGAGCGCGGTGGACCCTGCCTTCGAGTTCAACGGCGGTGACGGGGTGCGCCGGGCGGGACAGGACGCACCGACCGTCGGGAACCCCCATAGCGAGGATGTAAACCGGAACGGAGTGATCGACGACGAAACGCCGTCCGCCGTGTTTTCACACCTCCTCTCCGACGAGGCGGACGCCGCACAAGGTTGGCGGACGGTGGAAATCCCCCTTGATGTACTCGACCGCAGCCGACTCGGTGCGGTACGGGCGGTGCGACTCGTCGCCGCCGCGGCGGACGGAACGGTTTCCGCCGGACGGATCATTATCGGCGACGTACGTTTTCAGCGTACCCGGAGCGTCACCGTCGTCGACACCGGCGCCGATGCCTCCGGGAGCGTATCAGTCGTGCCCGATCCGCTCTCCGGTGCCGCTTCCCTCCGGTCCCGTGAGTCGGTGGTGAAAGACCGTTTCGTTCCGGATGAAGAAGAACAGCGGGTCGTTCGCGTCGCCTGGGACGCCGGTGCCGACACGGTATCGGTCGAGTTTCCGATCCCCGACTTCACCTCGCGGGCGTACGGCACGGTTCGGGGATACTTCTACCTCGACCCCGACACGCCCGCTCCTTCCGGTGGCACCGGAGAAGTGAATATTCGGTTGAGCCCCTACCGGGGAGCCCCCGCCTCGGAGGCGATCAGCGCCACGATCCCCGCAGAAGAACTCTCCGACGGGTGGCACGAGGTAGCCCTCAACCTCGAGACTGAAGAGCTCTCCGTCGACGGTTCCCGAAGCGTCGGATCGGTCACCGTCGGAAACGGTGCGGACCGTGAGGTCCTGCGCCTCGGTACGGTCTCCGTCTCGGGTATCGAAGCGGGAGGCATCGATGCGGGGTCGCTGTATTTCGACGAGATCCACGCCGCCGACGCCCGTACCGGGTTTGCCGTGGCGGGGCGCTTCGAGGCGGACTGGACGCGGACGATCGAGACCGGGTTCTTCGCGGGCGCGGAACTCTACGTGTCCCAGAGCGTCGAGGCGCAAGGTGAGGATTTTCAGGCCGGCGGTACCGCGGCAACGGAGCAGGAACTTTCCGCGCCGGGCGAGACAATCGCTCCCGGACGCGGAGCCGTCGCGTCAGGTTCCCGGGGAGGGATACGCTCGGGAGATCTTCACCTCGAAGGTGAGGTCCTCACGAGGGACAGCACCGAGGGAAACGAATCCGCCTTCGGACACCTGGTACAGCTTCCCCTGGCGCCGGGGGGTATCGTCGTTGCCCGGGAATCGTTTTTTCGCGACTACCGTTTCAACGACCCCTCGTTTCGCCGTACCCTGGGAATAACAGTGAACGGCGGAAACGCCGGTCGGTATCAGGGAGAGGCGACCCACCGCATCGCGCCTCTTGATACGGACCAGAGCTGGCGTTTCGATGCTGCATTCCCCGCACCACAGTGGGCGTCTCTGACGGTCCGGAGCGATGCATCACTCTACGCGCCACGCATGATCCTCGAGACCGACAGCTACGGTGCCGACTGGGTCCGGAGCAACACCTACCTTGTGCCGATCTCCTCTGAGACGAGCCCGCAGGAACGGCGGCAGGACGGTCGGGTATCCCTGAACCTGTGGAACCTGGAGCTTGGCGGCGAGATCGGATGGGACAACCGCAGCTCCCTTTCAGGCGAACAGGAAAGTCGCATCGCCCTTACCTCGGCGCTCCCGGTCGAGTTCGCACCCGCCGGACGGCGGCCGTGGAAAGTGACCCCCTCGTATCGCAGATCCTACTCCTTTACGGAAGAAGAGGATGAGGCAAAGACGTTCGGCGATGACGGTGCGATCTGGAGGGCACGTGTCGGCGCGGAACCTCTCGTGTTTACCGCTCCCTTCGTTACCGAGCTGTTCCAACTCGTCGGCCCGGGACCGGTGGACCGGTTTGCCCACGACGAGCTGGGGCGTTCCTACGAGAGTGAAGGACGCATCCGCTTCGGTCGAGCGTTTTCGTCCCGGGTCAGCGACCTGTGGACCCCTGCGGACGTCGAAGCTCTCCTTCGACGTTCTCTTTCCTGGGAGGGAAACTCCACCGCCGACACCCGATTGTGGCAGACGAGTATCACCGCCGTCGCGATCAACCTCTTCGGTATCGACGGTTCAACGCCGACGTTCGGGTTCTACCGGAGTGACGAGTTTCGCAACGCAGTGATACTCGCTCTCCAGGAGACTCCCCGGAGTGACGCGGAACCTCGCTGGACCGTCGGGCTTGAACAGGAGAGCTCATTCTTCGGTTCCGGTGACAACCGTCTCGACGTGCTGACAACCCTGGAAATCGCCGGAGAGGGAGCGGGAGCCTCCGGCACCGACAAAGCCGGTTCGTCGGTCACCTTCGGGAGCGAGACCGCCTACCTGTGGGATCGTCCGGGGTACCCCGCCCTCGCGATATTCGAAGGGATGGAGGAGAAACCGTTCTACCGCCACGAGGAGCGCCTCTCTCTGGAGGTGACCGGCGAAGAAGGTGAGTTCACCGGAAGTACCGTCACCGTCGGACACGTTACCCGACTGATGATCGCAGAACAGGGATCGATCAGCGTCTTCGGCGATCTCGGATGGATCGCCGACCCCGGCGAGTACGAAAATGGCTTGCTCCACCTCGTCGGTATCCAGCTCGGCATCGAAGGGCGCCTGAGTTATTGATAATCCCCTACACCAGGATGCCCCGAATGCCGATGAATACCGATAACAACCCGTGTATGGGCTATAATTACCGTCAGCGACGGATACGTGCCGTCGTTCGAGAAGGAGTCGGGGATGAACAGAACCACACGACGGTATCTGATACTGATACTGTTACTGATGACCGGCCTTACCCTCTCCGCCCAGGAAGAGGACACGGACGGAACCGACGCGCCCGATCCTGACCCGCCGGCGACCGCATCTGAAGAGGAGCAAGAGGGAGGTACCGACAGGGAATCGGCGGGGTCTGACGGACCTGGCGGGTCTGACGGCTCCTTCGGATTCGGCGTCGGTATCGCCCTCGGGGTCAGTTCCTTTCAGAACTCTGAAGACGGTGAGGTGGAAACGTACCAGCTCCTCGGACTGAGACCGGAGTTCACGGTCGGTCGCTTTGGAGTGGGCCTCGATCTGCCGATCAATTACCGCTTTACCGGCGGTGACGGTGACGAGTTCGAGGTCCGGGAGGAAGACTGGGTTCCCGACGGGGAACGGTCGTTCCTGGAAGTGTACCTTCCGAAGTTCCGGTATATCCGCTACGGCACTGAAGGCGATCCCCTCTACGCCCGCTTCGGCGGGTTCTCAACGGCAACGCTGGGAAGCGGGTTTATTATGAACAGCTACTCCAACGAACTGTTCCTTCCGGACCGGCGAATCTTCGGGGGCATCCTCGAGGTCGACGGTGAGGTCCTCGGCTTTCCGTACCTGGGCTTCGAGGCGATCGCCGGGAACGTCGCCGCATTCGATCTGTACGGGGGGCGTCTGTACCTTCGCCCTCTGGTAACGACGGCGATACCGCTCCTCTCGTCGCTTCAGATCGGCACAACCGCGGTGGTTGACCGGGATCCATTCTACCACCTCAAGAAGGATCCCCTGAGTCCGTATAGTGACGACTACGAGGGCACCGATCCCCCCGCGCTGGACGCACCGGGTGGAGACGTTACCGTCTGGGGGTTCGATCTTCAACAGCCGATCCTCGATCTCGATGTAATCTCCCTGATTCTCCTCGGAGATCTGGCGTTCCAGGAAGAACGTCGCGGTGGCATGGGTGGATTCACCGGACGGATCGTGAATGTGATCCTCTACGGCGGGCAGATCCGCGTCGTTGACGACAACTTCGTTCCATCCTACTTTGATTACAGTTACGACGTCCGCCGGCAAGATCGCTTCGCGATCTACAACGAGACGATCAACGTTCCTGGTGGCGTGGGATGGCTCGGACGCCTCGGATTCGCCTTTTTCCAGGACCGCTTCGTCTTCGACACGAACGTGAGCGGGTCATTCAACCCAGAGCCCGGGTCGTATCCGGAGCTCCGGAGTACCCTCACCCTTGCGGAAGGGCTCATCCCGGGCTTCGCCGGGTTCAGCTTCCAGGGTTCGTATACCAAGTTTGATCTCCGGGCGTTTGACGACCTCGGAGACCCGGAGAACGCGCTCATCGGGACCTCCTTCAATATTCGCTCCGGTCCCGTTACGATCTCCCTCCTCTACGATCTCACCTACGATCCGTACAATCCCGACGATCCGTGGATAGTCACGTCGGGCCTCGAAAGTACGATTTCATTCTAAGGAGACGGAGATGAAGCGATTTATTTCTGCACTTGTCGTGATTCTGACCGTCACCACCGTTCTCGGGGCGCAGCAGAACCCGATCGCGATACTCGAATACTTCGAGGACGAACGGGAGCTGACCATCTCGGATGAAAATGGATTCGAGGTGAATTATTACATCGGGATGGGCCTCTCACCGGGAGACCGTGTCCGTACCGGAGCGACGACCGTCGAGATCCGTCTCGACCCGAACGGAAGCATCATCAAGATCGCGGCCGATACCGATTTCCGACTCGATTCGCTCCAGAACCGCGACGGAGCACCGGCCAACCGCGTGTCTGTCGCCAGGGGACGAGTCCGAATGATCGCGGCTCGACTGTCCGATGAGAGACCACGATACGAGATCGCCACCCCCGGAGGTGTCGCGGGAGTTCGCGGAACCGATTTCGGGGTCCACGTCGTTCACGCTGCACCGGAGGGTACCGGGGCGGCCGGGACGCAGGAAGCGGCGGAAACCCCGCCGGAGGATGAGGCGGAGGCACCCGAAGAAGGCGCCCCACCCGGGCAGACGGCGGAGGACCAGGTCGTCCCGGCCCCACCCACACAGATGGAAGAACTCTTCGTGTTTGACGGCGAGGTGATCTTCACCAACCGGAATACCGAAGAGGCGGTTTTCGTCGGGCCGGGGCAACGCGTCGACCTTCGGGGCGCCGAGTTCCTCCCTGAGGAGATGGACGCTGCGGCGATTGCCCGGCGGCAGGAGGGGCTTCAGTTCGACCATCTCGATCCGACCGCAGTTCCCGGGATCACTCCGGAGGTGGAGCCCGAAGTGGTTGACGTTGAACCCGCGCCGGTCGAAGAAGTTCCGAGGGAACCCGAGGAAGAAGACGCTCCCGGCCTGGTTGATCGCGTATTCGGTCGTATAGCGGAGATCAGCGCCCTCGGTATCGGGTCGATCACGATCAACGAGGAGACCTACGCACAGGCGGTCTTTCAGCCGCAGATCTCCGTCGGTAAGCTTGACCTCGCGCTGTACCTTCCGGTGACCTATCGGGAGGACCTCTTCGACCCGACGGACTGGTACCAACCCGAAGGAAACAACGAATGGTCCTTCTCGTCCGATCAGGACTGGTCGAAGGAACCTCTGGTGGCACTTCGGGACCTGGGAACCGATATCGCCCTGAAGATCCGGTACCTCGAGTACGCGGAACGGGGTGATCCCTTTTTTCTCAAGATCGGAAACCTCTCGACCTTCACGATTGGCCAGGGTCTCCTGATGCGCAACTACGCCAACGATGTAGACTTCCCCGTAGTCCGGCGAATCGGATTCAACACCGGTCTCGATCGGGAAGCGTGGGGGTTCGAGGCGATGGTCAACGACCTCGCCGCCCCGGAGATTTACGGAGGCCGTCTCTTCTTCCGACCCGCCGCATCGGTTATCCCCGCGGCAGTCGGGCTGAGCGCGATCACCGACATCGATCCCGCCGACGAGATCTCCCTCGACGACACCAACGGTGATTCGATCGATTCAACGAAGACGGCACTCTTCGAAGCGGCGCAGACGGGGTACCCTCTCTTTCTGAACGTCGGTATCGATGTCGAACTGCCGGTGATCGAACGAGACCTGTTCAATCTCGTCGCTTTCGGTGAAACCGGAGGTCTGATTCCGTACCTCCGGGAAGACACGCAGCTCGGTGAGGAAGGGATCAACTCGGGCCTGAAGACGAGTGCTCTCGTCGATTTTTCCTCGGGAGACCTGAAGAACTTCGGGTGGACCGCAGGTGTCCGGGGTAGTGCATTGATTGTCGATTACCGCCTCCAGTTTCTGAGCTACGACGGGATCTTTCGCCCTGCCTTCTACGGGCCGTCATACGACAGGCTCCGGGGTAACTACGCAGCCGAAACGATCGCATACCTGGCGGCAACGGAAGCGGAGGAGTATCAGGTTCAGACCCTGGGCGTTGCCGGTGAGGCTGGTGCCGATATTCTTGAACTGGTGTACATCTCCGCAGGGTACCTCTGGCCCTGGGAACAGGAGGAAGGCGGCGACTGGCGCGGGAGCAACGACGATGAGCTCACCGTCAGTCTCGCCCTTCGGGACGGGTTGATACCCTTCGGGATCACCGCCGGCGCCGAGTACCGACGGACCCATTTCGCCGCAACGGTGGCGGGTTGGAACGAGTTCGACGATGCACACCTCTTCGACGCCTACACCACCCTCGACGGATACGTGCGGGGGCCACTCTCGGAGATCATCGATCTCGAAGCGCGTATCTCTACGGCGGTGGTGCGGAACGACGAGGGTGAGGTCGTCTACGACGATAACGGCTCGCCGCAGGTCGCGCCGGTACTTGCAATTCAGACACGGATCGGGTTCTAGTCGGGGAATGGACGACCGCCGGGACATCGCGATTCTCTCTCCCGACGTCTCCCGTCGCATCGCGGCGGGAGAGGTGATCGAACGTCCCGCATCGGTGGTGCGGGAACTGATCGACAACGGCATCGACGCCGGAGCTGACGAGATCGATGTGAGATGGAGCGGTGGCGGAGCGGAGACGATCCGGGTCCGGGATAACGGTTCGGGGCTCACCCTGCAAGATCTCAAACTGTGCTGGCTCCCTCACGCAACGAGCAAGATCAGGACGATCGACGACCTCACCCACGCGCGGACTCTCGGCTTCCGGGGGGAAGCGCTCTCGAGCATCGCCGCCGTGAGTTCCCTGTCGATCCATACAACACCCCGGGGTGAAGACAGGGGGCACCGTCTCCAGGTGGACCTCGCTGAAGAACGCACCCTTGAACCGGCTCCTCCTGCGCCGGGGACGGTTGTCGAAGTCCGCCGCCTCTTTTCCAACCTGCCGGCGCGTCGGCGCTTTCTGTCGCGCCCCCAGGCGGAGACGACGGCGATCCGAAACGTCGTGAAGGACAAGGCGATGCCCGTGCCGGAGGTGCGATTCTCCTTTCAGGCCGACGGTGGAACCTTGACCGTTTTGCCTCGACAGACCCTCGTTGAACGGGTATCCGATGTATTCGGCGACGTCGTCCCGGTGCAATCCCTCCACGAGATACATGGCAGCGGAGAGGGGTTCTCGATCACCATCGTTGCGGCACAGCCGGAGATCGTCCGCCGGGACCGCCGGTACGTCAGGACCTTCGTCAACGGACGGCGTGTCTGGGAGTATCAGCTGAGCCAGGCGGTAGAGTACGCGTACCAGGACGTACAGCACGGCGGCCTCTATCCCGCAGCGGCGCTCTTCATCGATATCGAACCGGAACTGATCGACTTCAACATCCACCCGGCAAAGCGGGAAGTCCGGATACGCCCCTCCGGCGAGGTCCACCACCGGATCGTCGAAGTGTTACGGTCCTTCCTGCGGGCGTACACGGTGCGAACCGTCCAGGTCGACCGGGAGTTCGACGCGTTTCGGGAGTCCGATGCGCTCCGGACGTCCGGGGAATCGGGATTCGGGAATCCGACGAAAGAACTACCGGGGGGCCGGCTCTCGCCTGCGGCTCCTTTATTCCCGGGGGCCCGGCCCTCGACTGCGGCTCCTTCTTCCCCGGGGGCCCGGCCCTTC
>JBKHFT010000110.1:0-11006 GCA_046540055.1 Alkalispirochaeta sp. | reverse complement strand
CCGGAACAACCCCCATCCGTGATCGTTAACAAGTTGCCCCAGAAAGAACGACGGGACTACCACGAGGAACGAGACGATCCACACACCTCCCAGCTCCGCGGTCTGGATCAAGAGCGGTGCAGGGAAAAGGGCGTATCCGATCACTCCGTATGAGTATCCGAGATAAAACTGAATCCGAAACCACTCGTAGGCGAGCCAGATAACCGCCTGCACGAGAAATGCCCAGCGACCGAACAGGTGGCCTCCGAGCCACAGCAACGGAAAAAAGAACGCGAAATAGGTCGCATAGATCAGGGGCACGATAAAGATCGCCAGGGGGTGGAATTTCAGCAGCCAGTAGTTGAACAACGCGTAGGTGATAAACCCGTAGAAAAACCCGTACAGCGGTGTGGACCACCATCGCATCCTGCTCAACGCGAAAGACACGGGCACGAGAGCAACGAAAACGAGAGGAAACGCCCCGAATCGCACTACCACGTTTGGAAAAGACGCTGCGAACAGCAACGCCCCGACAACGAGAATCGTAACGGTACCGAGGGAATTCCGGAATCCGGGGGTTCTTTGGACAGATCGTGCGGGAAGAGCGTGTGCACCCATTAGCAGTTCCGCCTCAGTGTGTTTGTTCGTGATCGCAGGGGATGAGTGGCGATAGGGTGTCGTGGGTTTCCATCGGGAATCGCCGCCACCACTCCATTCGATTCGGAGTGTATCGGCGATTCAGCTTCGAAGATGCCAACTCGCCTCTTTCAACTCTTTGCCGGGACGGAAAACGACAACACCGTGATTCTGCACGGTAACCTGCTCACCCGTCTTCGGATTTCGGGCGTGCTGTCGTCCTTTCCGTGTTCTGATTTCAAATGTACCGAACCCGCGAAACTCAACAACCTTGTCTTCGAGAAGGGCGTCTTTCACTTCCGCAAAAAACGCATCGACGATCGCGTGAATGTCCTTTTTGCTCACATCGGTCTGTTCACCGATGCGCTCAACGATCTCCGCCTTGGTGAGCTTCGAATCGGGCACGGCTCCTCCAGACAGGCATCACGCCTGCAGAGCGTTGATTTTGTTCGCCATTCGCGACTTTTTTCGTCCGGCGGTGTTCTTGTGATACACGCCCTTTTGCGCAGCGGAATCGATCAATTTGATGTATGCAAGGAACGCCTTCTCCGCCTCCGCACCATCTTTCTTTTCTACGGCGGCAAGCACTTTCTTTGCGCTCGTCCGAACCTCGCTTCGAACAGCTTTGTTACGAATGCGCCGCTTTTCACTCTGTCGAAACCGCTTTGCGGCGGAACCCTTGACTATCAAAGAATTTATCCTCCTGGATTATCGTATATACAGACCGAGACCGTAGCAAAAAAGGCGTGAGGTGTCAACGAATGAACCGGAGTTCATCACCCATGCGGTTAACACATTCCGCTTTTTCCGGGTAGTCTACTCCAACGATGCGGGCGTATCTACTCTTTTTACTGGTTCTTTCACGTCTATTCTGGTGGGATCTTCTCGACAAAATTCGGATAACCGTCAGCTGGAACTGGGCGCGCCGCGGGATCGATCGGGAGATGTCCCATCGTGCCCGGGGACTGTTTGCAGTGGCGCGTCTTGCCGTCGGACTGCATCTGCGCATCGATGTGGACGACCGCCGGATGCCGTCCCGAATTCTCATCATTGCGAACCACCAGAGTGTGATCGATATCGTCGCCATCATGGCGGCATTTCGTCATCACGCGGTCCGGTTCGTCGCGAAACGCGAACTCCGGCACTGGTTTCCCGCGGTTTCCCGGGTATTGCGGGTCCAACGACACGCCTTGATCAGTCGTTCCGGGGACTTCGCGTCGGCGATGAAGCAGATCGAGCGATTGGGACGTACGATCCGCGATAACGAGGGAGCGGTCATTTTCCCCGAGGGGACCCGTTCCCGGGACGGAGCGGTGCATACCTTCCACAGTGGGGCGGTACGAAGGATCCTCGCGTCGCAACCGCTCCCGATTGTAGCGGTCGCCGTCGATGGAGGCATTGGAATCTCCCGCATGCAGGATCTCGTGAAGATGAAAAGGGGGCACCAGTTCCGGATCGCCGTCGTAGCGGAGTTTCCGCCGGTTACCGGCAAACGGGAGCTTATCGAACAACTTACAGTCGCCGAGACGGTGATCGCCGAAACCCTTGCCGAATGGCGGGAACGCGGATATACATGATCGGCGAATTCCGATCTCTCTTCCCGCTGGTTCGGCGATATCGTTGGGCCTACGTCCTCGGTGTGCTTTCCCTTGTGGTCACCAGCGGATCCCAGCTGTTGATCCCCTGGTTTATCGGGCGGGCTGTCGACACTCTTACGATCGGCTCTGTAGACCTGACCCGAATCGGCGGGATGATGATCCTCATGGTCGGCACCGCCGTCGTCATTGCCGCCGGACGTCTCGGTTGGCGCTATTTCATACACGGTGCGAGCCGTCGGATCGAAAACGATCTCCGCATCGCCCTCTACGACCACCTGCTTACTCTTCCCCGTTCGTACTACGAACGCACGAAGACCGGAGATCTGATGGCCCGGGGGACGAACGATCTTAACGCTGTGCGAATGGCTGTCGGGATGGCTCTCGTCGCGTTTATCGACGGTCTGTTCATGACCGTCGCAATACTCGTGATTCTCTTCGGACGGAATCCGCGTCTCGCACTCTTCACGATTCTTCCCCTCCCGGTGATTACGATCACCCTGATCGTTCTCGGCTCACATATCGGAACACTCTTCCGGTCTGTCCAGGCGGGGTTCTCCCGTCTGAGTGAGCAGGCGCAGGAGGTATTCAGCGGGATCAGGGTGGTGCAGGTATTCGGAAAGGAACAGTACTTTCTCCGACGTTTTGGAGAGGCGAACGAAAACTACCAACGCCAGAACATGCGGCTGGTACGAATCTGGGGGCTCTTCTTTCCGCTGGTAACATTCCTCTCGGGGATCACCCTCCTCTTGCTCCTCTGGTTTGGAGGACGGAGCCTCATCGCAGGCGAGATCACCCCTGGTGACTTCGTCGCAACCCTCAGTTACCTCCAGATGCTCATCTGGCCGATGTTGGGCGCGGGTATGACGGTGAATATGCTCCATCGTGGCGCCGCATCAATGGGCCGTATCAACGAGGTTCTCGATACCCCGTCGGATATCACCTCCCCCGCCAACGGGCGGACCCGTGCCGCAGGCGGTACGATCTCGGTACGAAATCTCTCGTTCACCTACCCCGGAGCGTCCACCCCGTCACTCTCGGATATCTCCTTTGACCTCGCGGCGGGGCAGACCCTCGGTATTCTCGGCCGAACCGGTAGCGGGAAGTCAACGATCCTTGATCTCCTCCCGCGCCTCCTCGATCCGCCGGAAGGCACCATATTTGTCGACGGTACCGACGTGACCCGTTATGATCTCGACACGTTGCGGTCGGCGTTCGGCCTCGTTCCGCAGTCAAGCTTTCTCTTCTCCGCAACAGTTGCCGACAATATCAGATTCGCCGATCCCGACGCCGACGACGAGACGGTTCGACGATACGGAACGATCGCTGCGATGGATACCGACGTTGCCGACTTCCCCGACGGGTGGGACACCGTTGTCGGAGAACGGGGTGTCACGCTTTCCGGTGGACAGCGACAGCGGATCGCGATAGCCCGGGCGTTGCTCAAGAACCCCCCGGTTCTTATGTTCGATGACGCCCTGTCCGCGGTCGACACCCACACTGAGGAACGAATCCTTGCGTCGATAACCGCCGAACGACGGCAGCAGACAACGATCATCGTTTCCAACCGCGTCTCAACACTGCAGCACGCGGACCTTGTGCTTGTGTTGGAAGGCGGTACCATAACGCAACGGGGAACCCACGCGACCCTCTCGGCAGAGCCCGGATTCTATCAAGAGGTGTACCATCTGCAACAGCAGGAGGAACAGGATCTCCCGGAGGCTGCAGAACGATGATCCAGCACCAACAAGACGAGAAGGTGATCTCGGGATACAACCCGCAGATCATCCGGCGCCTGGCCGCCTTCGCGGCGCCATATAAATGGTTTCTTTTCTTTGCGTTTGTCGCTCTTGTTATCGGAACCGTCGGCGAGATGCTTATTCCGGTAATGATTCAGCGAACCCTGGACCATGAGATCCTCGATCATCGCGTCCGCATCCATCGATCCGAACTGGACCGCTTTCCCCGGGCCGATGAAGTAACGTCGATCGGAGGGTGGCGGTACATTCGGGAAGAGCAGCTCGATCAGATCTCCCAGTCCACTCGTCGTGATCTGATCGCCCGGGGACACATAGATCCTGCACGGTATCTCATCGTCGACGAATCGACGGTCTCCGGTGACGCCGATCTGGCTCGGATCGTCGGCGATTCGATCGTAGCGACCGACGGCGATTCGATCGTCATCCCCGTTTCGATCCAGGACGAGCTTTCACCGAAACAGCGTCTCATTCTCCGGGAGGAGAGCGTTCGGGGTATCCGCAGGAATACCGGAATTTTTCTTGTCGTATTATTCGGGGCTCTCGCCGGCAGTTTCGGGCAGGTGTACCTTACGGCATACACGGGACAACTGGTGATGAAGCGCCTTCGTCTCCGTCTGTTTCACCACACGATTCACCAAAGCCTCGCGTTTCTCGGAAACCAGGCGGTGGGACGTCTGGTGACGCGGGTCACCAACGATGTAGAGACGATCAACGAGTTCTTCTCGTCCGTTCTCGCTCAAATGGCACGCAACGTCAGTCTGATGATCGCGGTCGTCATCACGATGTACTCCCTGAATCCGCGGCTGGCAACGATCATTGTCGCAACGATGATACCGGTGATCGCAATAACGGAGCTCTTTCGCCGTCGGGCGCTCACCGCGTACCGTCGGGTGCGCCACGCGGTGAGCGCCGTGAACGCGTATCTGTCGGAGTACATATCGGGGATGTCCGTCGTACAGCTCTTCGTTCAGCAGCGTCGCAGCCGCCGTGATTTCGTTTCCCGGGCGGAGACGCTCCTGTCGGCGCATCTGGGAGAGATGTACGTCTTCGCGGTATTCCGTCCGGTGGTCGATTTCCTTGCGACCCTCTCTACCGCGTTCGTCATCTTTTTCGGCGCTCGCCTCCTCGGGATGGAACTGGTATCGATCGGCGTCCTGATCGCGTTCACCAACCTGATTCGACGGTTTTATATGCCGTTGATGAACATCTCCGAGCAGTTCACGATCCTCCAGAGTGCGATGGCCGGCAGTGAACGGGTATTCTCACTCCTCGATGAGGACCACCGGATTCCCGACTCGGGAACACGATCGATCGATCGGAGAACGTTCTCGGGACGGATTACGTTCGACCATGTCGTGTTTTCCTACAAAGAAAACGAGCCGGTCATCCGTGACCTTTCTCTTGGCGTCTCCCCCGGTGAGATGGTCGCGATCGTCGGATACACCGGTGCGGGAAAGACGACGATCATCAATCTCGTAACCCGCCTGTGGGATGTCGATTCAGGATCGATCAAACTTGACGATGTAGATATCCGGAAGATCCCGTTGCGGGAACTTCGGGGCACGATCCAGCAGATCCAACAGGATGTCTTCCTCTTTGACGAGACGATCCGTAACAACCTTACCCTTGGTCTCGACGTTTCGGACGATCAGATCTGGGAGGCATGCGAGACGGTTCAGATCGCCGATTACATTCGGGGCCTTGAAGAGGGACTCGACACACGGCTCCACGAACGGGGGACGAATCTATCGGCGGGACAGCGGCAACTCCTTGCGTTCGCCCGGGTTCTCCTTCACGATCCGCCGGTACTGATTCTTGATGAAGCGACGTCGAGCATCGACAGCGAGACGGAACATAAACTGCAGCACGCGGTAGAAGCGGTTACCGGAGGGCGAACGTCACTGGTGGTCGCCCATCGTCTCTCGACGATCCAGGACGCCGACCGGATCGTAGTGATGTCCCACGGACGTATCGCCGAGGTCGGGGATCACGCCACGCTCCTCGCCGCCGGCGGGCTATACGCTACTCTGTATCGGTTACAATACGCGCAGCGGGACAGTTTCCATGATTGACCGTCCACTCGATACTCTTCCGGCGATTGCCGCCGCCTCCACGTTGTGCGGCGCCTCCGGTCCGTTCGAAAGCACAGACCGGTAACGTCGCGTATTGCCCGTCAGGCCCGAACATGCGGATCTGACCGCTGAGGATATTGATCTCCTGTACGCGAAACGTGTCTCCGTCAATGTCAACGAGAGCCCCCTCTCGCGGGAAACGTCGCCGTTCTTCCTGATAGAACGAGTGTTCATAGGCGAGACAACAGAGAAGTCGTCCACAGGGTCCGGAAACTTTCATGGAGTTCAGGGAATAGTTCTGGTCTTTCGCCATTCGGATCGAAACGGGTGCGAGGCGGTCGGAGATGCCGTTGCAACAGAGTCTCCGTCCGCAGATTCCGATGCCGCCGAGGATGCGCGTCTCATCGCGAACCCCGATCTGTCGCAACTCGACGCGAGTCTGGAATTCGGCCACGAGATCGCGTACAAGACTCCGAAAATCGACCCTGTGTTCCGAGACGAAAAACACCAGAAGCTTGCTGCGATCCAGGAGATAGTGCGCACTTACCACCCGCATATCGAGGCGATGAGCGTCTACACGGCCGGCGCAGACCGACGCGACGGTATGCGCCTCCCGTTCCTGTTGGTAATACCGGGTGATATCGTGTTCCACCGCGACCCGTTCGACGGCGTACTCCTGCTTGTACTGCCGTCTCGTTCGATCCGTCAGTTCCGTGGCGAGAACGACACCGAGATCCAGGCCGTACCGTCCCTTGTACACGACGGTATCGCCGTCGCGAACCGCGATTTCTCCGGAGTCCCCGAGGTCGGTCTCGCGTGTGTGAAAATTACGAAGTACTACCTGCATCGTCCGCCACCTACTGCATCAGATCCACGAGCATCCCCTCGATCTCTTCCAGTCGCTGAAGGATTTCGAGTTGACGGGTCTGGGTCTGCAAGATTCCGTTGATCAGCCGCTCTACCGAACTGTTCACCGTAGTGATCAGATAGTAGCGTTTTCGTGAGAGCAAATCCCTGCTCGACTCGTGTATCTCGACCGCGTGGGCATCCGGCACAACTTTCAGAAGAAATCGCCGAATCGTCTCGCGGTACTGTTGCGCTGCCGAATATGTTCGTTCCTGCAGCAATCGTTGTCCCGCGCGATGGACCGCGTCGTACAGTCGTTCGGCAGGGGCGGAAACGTCGGGGATCCCTTCAAGATCAACCACCGTCGCCGGTTCGCCCGCTTCCGATGAAGTCTCCTCCAGCCGGGCGGAGAAACCCGAAAGGTCGACCTCCTGGTGAGGCACCGCTTTTCGCCGTTTTCGGTCGAGTCCCCGTTGTGCCTCGCTCCGAATCGGTTCCATCAGTGACGATCCCCCGTCGAAACCTGGTCGTGCCGTGCTCGTCCGATCTTTCGGCGTCTCCGCCGTAGCGGTATCTCGTCCCCGACCGCGTCAGCGGTGAAGCGTTCCTGCCGTTCCGGTTCTGCCTGTTGCGTGCCCCGCACGTGAAGCGTCCCGTCGAGAAGAACCCCCGATTCGGCGATCAAACGCGGTGTGTACACGCTCCCCATAACGATCGCCGACTCGAGAGCGATCACCTTATCCCGGGCGTAGATCGTTCCGCGAAAGACCCCGCCGATAACCACCGTCGAGGCGTCGATCGTACAGTCCGCCCGGCCGCCGCGACCGATAATAACGCGTCCGTCGGTCTGTATCGCACCACGAAAATCTCCATCGATCCGCAGCAGGCCTGATACGGTGATCGTACCTTTGAAGAACGTTCCGGAACCGACGATCGAGTTGACAAGTGTTGATTCTATAGAAGCCATTTCCGTACCGGATAGGATCAGCGGGTACCGACGCCACCGCGATCAAAGGAGTTGCTGATCGTCAGAAAAACCGCCGGATCCACGACGTCCGTACCGAGCATGACGATAAAATCGAGGTGCGGTCCCGTCGAGATGCCGGTGTTTCCGAGGGCACCGATCCGTTCACCCTGCACCACGTCCTGCCCCTCGGTAACGAGAATGCTCTGGAGGTGAGAGTACTTCGTCCTGAATCCGTATTTATGCCGAAGGTAAACATAGAAACCGTACCCGGGGTCATAGCCCATCTCGACGACTTTACCGCTCGCGCTGGCTACGACAGGAAGGCCCGGAGGACCGGCGATATCAATCCCCTTGTGCAGATACCAGTGTCCATTGATCGGATGGATGTTTGGACCGAACTCCATCGTCACTCTTCCGAGACCGTTGGCCACCGGCCAGTAGTTGGGGATATCCGTCAGGAGCGCCTGTTGCGACTCGAGGACGGAGCGTATCTCTCGCAGTGGATCGACCGCCTCCTGCAACGTTCCGGCAAGGGTCTTCAGGTCTTCGACTTCCCGGGTGCGGCCGTCGGTAGCTTCCTGGATATCGAAGAACGATGAGAGATCGCCCCGGGTGACCGCCGCAGGTACCGCTTCATCGGGACGTTCGATCCCGAGACTGTTGATCGTATCAACCAACTCCTCGTCAAAAGTCTTTGCCACCCCGAGAACGTTGGAAACTTCGTTAAGGACCGCGTCGAGGTTTGCCTGCGAGGACGCGACCGCGCTCTCCTGCTCATCAACGATCGCCACCGCCCCGACGTGGATACTGGAGAGGTAGATGAAACCCCCGAACACGGCTCCGAAAAGACCGATCGCGAAAATGAGAACAAGAACGTTGACGTGGAAGTTGATCACCCCTCGTTCGGAATGGGGTATGAGCATGATCGTAAAACGCTGGGTGAGAACCTTTCGTATTCCCCGAAAGAATCCTCCCGAGCGGCGTTTATCTTTTGGTGCGTGTGTCACGGCGCGCGATCGCCGCCGAGTGCTTCCCCCCACGTATTCTCCTCGTTACTTACGATACCATTTAAACTTATCGGCGTCAACGTATATAGAATTACACTGAAAACGATCCACTCTTTCGAGAAACAGCTTGACGAAAGCTGACCCCGGTGCTACTTTTCATTTGTCCTTACCGGGACGTATCCTTTTTTTGCGGTTAAATCAGTATGAGATTATTTGATACTCATGCTCACATAGGGTTGATCGACGAAGACCCTATTGAGCAGCTCATTATTGCACAGGAAGCTCGGCACGAACAGATAACGGGTATTCTCAGTATCTGCAACAACGTTCGTGATTTTTTTGGTCTTCACGACAGTCTCAAGACCGCATCAAACGTGTATTTTGCCGTTGGGGTGTCTCCATCGGAAGTCACGAACCCGGGAAAGGACTGGGAGAGCCAGGTTGAGCGGGGTGCGTCGATGTCCCGGGTCGTCGCGATCGGCGAGACAGGTCTCGACTACTATCGCAAGTTCGGCGACAAAGACTCGCAGATCGAGCTTTTTATCCGTCAGCTCGAGATCGCCGCGTCTCTGAACCTGCCGGTAGTGATCCATAACCGGGAGGCGGGAAGCGACGTACTCGAGATTCTTCGGGAAAAGATTCCCCCTCGGGGGGCGGTGCTTCACTGCTACTCCGAAGACTGGGAGTACGCGAAGAAAGCCCTCGATCTCCCGTTGTATATCTCCTTTGCCGGAAACGTTACCTATCGGAACGCGCGAAACCTGCACGAGACCGCACGAAACATGCCTCTTGACCGGATGCTCGTCGAAAGCGAAGCACCTTTCATGGTTCCCGCTGCGTATCGGGGCCAACGGAACCGACCCTCCTATCTTCCTGAGACCGCGAAGTTTCTTGCCAATCTTCGGGATATGGATGAATCGGAGCTGGCGGACCAGCTGTACCGGAACAGCACCACGTTTCTCGGTATAGCGGACTAACACCGGCCGAGGTCGATCTGATCGATTTCAGGTCCCCTTGCGGCGGAACAACTCGTACAGCAGCACCCCCGCCGAAACCGATACGTTCAGGGAATCCACCGTGGAACGTTCGTTTCGGGGATCCCTCGGAATTGCTACCGTCTGGTCGACCACTTTCTCGAGGCCCGGCGAGATTCCTCGCCCCTCTGCGCCCAGTACCAGTACCGACGGCGAATGGATCGTCACCTCCCTGACGTCCACCCCACACCCGTCAGCGGCGTAGGTCCAATACCCGTGGTGCTTGAGCGTCTCCAGTGCGTTTCTGAGATTCGTAACGTACGAGATCGTCGTATACGCAACCGCCCCGGCGGATGATCGCGAGACGACGTCCCCTTCCGCAGCGCTCCGCCGTTCGGGAATGACCACGAGAGCTGCACCGAACCAGTGGACCGAACGAAGAATCGCTCCAAGATTATGGGGATCGGTAATGTGGTCGAGAGCTACAACCGGCGACGGCGGATCATCGTGATGCTCCAGAAGCCACGCGTCGAGATCAACGGTGTGTTCTCCGCCGCCGAAACTGTCGGAACCTCGTCCGTCGGGGGCGTCGACGTGCAGAGCCGCTCCCCGCGCTCCCGTTCCGGCGAGGCGCGTCAACTTCTCGGCGGTAACATACCGGACCTGGACATCCCGATTCCGCGCAAGCTCCGCGAGGGATTCCGCGTTTCTATCCTTCCGCTGGAGATACAACGTACCTGCCGCACCCTTCTCGAGGGCTGCGGTGATTCCATGGCGGCCGGTAATCCAACCCATCGTTACTCTTCGCCGAATTCCTTTGTCACGTCAACGTGCCCGTCATAGTCGGTATCACGGTCGTATCCGGCGATCCGTACGCCGTCGTGCATGTATATCCACAGATCGATAACACCGTCGAAATTCGTATCCAGCTCTTCCCGGTGGAGGGCTCCGTTGCGGTAAAAGTAGAAATCGTCCATCAGACCGTCGCCGTTGAAGTCAACCGCTTCATAGCGCTTGTTCCCGCGTTCGTCCAGTTTCAGTGCGTAGTCCTCTACCCCGTCGTTGTCGGTATCGCCCATGATCCACGTTCCGTCGTACTCGTCGACATCGAAGATCTTCTCGTATTTTTCTTCTTCCTCGTCGCCGGTGCGCTCCACCGACTGAGCGCCC
>JBKHFT010000109.1:0-11128 GCA_046540055.1 Alkalispirochaeta sp. | reverse complement strand
CCGACGAGAAGGAGTAGACCCGTCCATGGACGGGCGGGTTCCTCCACATAATATCGAAGCCGAGGTAGCAACCCTCGGAGCAGTCCTGCTCGATCCTCCGGCGCTGACGCGAGTTGTTGATTACGTCAGACCGGAGGATTTTTATCGTCAGGCCAACGGCCGGATTTTTGACGCGGTTCTGAAACTATGGGACCGCGGCGAGAGCATCGATCTGATCACTCTGACCAACGAGCTTCAGTCGGAGGGTCAACTCGAGCGGGTAGGCGGAGCGGGATACGTTTCGTCCCTTACAACGAGTGTTCCCACCAGCGCAAACGTCGAGTACTACGCCCAGATCGTTCGCCAGACGAGTCTTCGGCGCCGGCTGATAACCCTCGCCGCGGAGATCACCGAGAGTTGCTTCGACGATACGATTCCTACCCGGCAAGTTATCGAGGAGGCGGAACGCCGGATCTTTGAACTTGCCGAGACGAACCAGACCAAGGGATTCCAGCCGGCGAAAGAGGTCGTCAAACGTACCGTTGCGGCGATCGAGAAACTGTACCACAACCAGGACGACTACACCGGTATCCCCACCGGGTTTCACGCCCTCGACAATATGACCAGCGGGTTCCAGAACAGCGAGTTCATCGTTATCGGTGCACGCCCCTCCGTCGGAAAGACCGCTTTTGCCCTCTCTGCGGCGGCGAACATGTCGGTGGCCCACAAGATTCCCGTCGGGTTTTTCACCCTCGAGATGAGCGATATGGCGCTTATGCAACGCCTCGTCGCGAGCGAAGCGCGTATCGGCAGCCAGGTGATCAGGACCGGTATGCTCCGCCCCTCGGACTTCGCTAATCTGACAAACGCCGCCGGACGGATCTACGAGGCGCCGCTGTGGATCTCCGATACCCCGGGGATGCGACTCCTTGACCTGCGGGCGCAGGCGCGGAGAATGGTAAGTCAACACGGTGTACGTATCGTGTTTGTCGACTATCTGACGCTGATTACCAGCGAGAACGGCGAGATACCGCGGCACGAGCAGATCGCGGAGGTATCCCGGTCCCTCAAGGCTCTCGCCCGGGAACTCGAGATCCCTGTCGTCGCGCTGTCCCAGGTCAGTCGTGATACCGAAGGGAAACGTCCCCTTCTGTCGAACATTCGAGAGTCCGGGAGTATCGAGCAGGATGCCGACGTGGTCCTCTTCCTCCACAGGGACCGAAAGCTCGACCAGGAATCAACGGAGCACATGAACGTCATCGAGACGGAGTTGATCGTTGCGAAGCAACGAAACGGTCCGGTCGGCACGATCAAGATCGCGTTTATCCCGCGGTACACGAAGTTCGACAACCTTGCCGACGATATGGACCAAGGAGAGTAAAGCATGAAACTGGAAGAGATCTATTCGTTCGAGGAACTGACCAACGAGGCGGAGCGCTTCGTCGTTGAGGAACTCGGTCGACAGTTGGAAGATGCCGGTGATTCAGTATGTCGTTCGCCGGAATGCATCCTCGACATGGCGGCGTACGCGCTGAATCACGTTACCCCGATGTATCGGGTCAACCTCCTCGGCCGGCTCTACGTCGACAGCCTCCAGGAAGAACACAAGGATGAGATCCGCCAGGCGGTTGCGCGGGCGATCGTGAAGATCTCGAACGACCGATAATTCCGCCTAACGCCCGATCTCGGTATTACGACTACGATGACGGAGCGGGCCCCCCGCTGAAGGGATCAAAGTCGGAAGGTGGTTCCTCCTCCTCCTCCGGATCGGTTCCAGTGTCAAACCGGCTTCTCGGTCGCGGTGACGAATCACCGGAGTCTTTCGGATCCGACGGATCCTCCGGGAGGATAAGGCGGTACGAATCGAGATCACCCTCGTCGCTGTCGGGATGATTCAGGTACCTCGTCGTTCCGAGAAAATTGTGGGACGCAAAAAACGTTCCATCCTCTCGTAACGCGACCCATGACCCGGGAAGCGTCCCGGAAATCATGTACAGATCGAGAATCGGCTCGCCGGTGTATCGGTTCAGAATCGAGACCGTCCCGTCGAGATTGACCGAGTAGAGGTAGTTACGATTGAGAACGAGTTCTTTCGGAATATGCAGGGGATTCCGAAACAGTTCGGAGATCCGCGTTCCGTCCCACCTGAGGATTCCGCCACGATCGTCGAGGGTCGTGTACGCGTTTCCCGTCACCAGATCGACAACGAGGGTCGCCGCGAGGTACTCACCCGGTATTTCGAGAATCGTCCGGCGTCGCTGGAATCCGGCACCCTCAAACACTTCGATCACCGTCGCCGGGCGCCCGTCCCGCCTCGTCTGGATACCGATCGAGAACAGGCGCCCCCGAAGCGCATCGTACTGGAGTGAAAAGACAAGACCCGTCGAGGTGTCGAGGGGCACCGTCTCGCCGGTGCGGGTATCGAGACGCAGGATCGAAGAATCGAGCAGTCCGTCTTCCGCCTTTCCGATGAACAGACCGCGAGGGGTGAGGATAGCGGTCTGAAGACCTCGTCCACGATAGGAAAACGTCTGGGCCCCGGTACGCAGATCGTCGATCTCGATAAGCCCCGAGCGGTTCAGGAAAACCGCCTGTCCGTCATACACCGAAACGCCGATCAGCCCGTCCGGTGGTACGATCGGTGATCTCCCGACGATGCCCCGAAGGGGGTCGAACTCGCGAATCCCTTCATCCCGCGATAACGGGGTCCATATCAGACTCGTAGATCTCTCGTCGGTGACGAACCGACCGGAACGATCTCCATCGAAACGGGTTACCCGGTCGCGAACGTAGGTGGCATCCTCAGGGTCACGTCGCGGGTCAAAAAAGTCACTGCTCAACGAGAGGATCTGATCAGTCCCGAGAAGATCCACCGCATCGTCCCCTACGAGGATATCCGCCACAGGATCGATTCGGTGGATCGCCATCAGTTCAGGACGGGGTTCGAACGGAAGCCATCGGAGGAGCTCGCCGTCAGCCTTCCCGGCGAAGATGCTCCGTCCGGAGTGAAGATAGGTCGTCAGTCCGGCGGGGACGATGCGTCGCGTCGAGAAACGGCGCTGTATCTCCCACGCCGAATCACCGGAGGTGTCGGATGCCTCGGCGAAGCGAAATCGACGGATCGTCGGGTCACCGCCAAAGTCGAGAGAGACGACGACGATATCGCCGTCGGTCCGATCGACCTGGATATCCTGGATCTCCCCCGCCGGAGTATCGGCAACGCTCTCTCCGGAGAGGAGATCAACGACGGAAAGCAACCCGTCCGAAGTCCGGGCGGCAGCAAAGCGGGGAGAGCTTAAAAGGGACAACCGGGTAAGGTCCACCGGTCCCTCGAAACTCGCGTCCTCCCGGCCGGTAACGATCGTCCGGTACACGATACGACCCGTTGAGGGTGCGTACGTCATGATACGTTCTTCGCTCCGGGATATGACGAACCAGGTCACGATTCCGGTGTTGGACCGGAGAAAGGGAAGCACCCTCCCGGTCGTACCGTCAAGGAGGCGCACACTCCTCAGGTTGGGCATCGAATACGCGAGGTACGATCCCTGGGAAGAGACTTCAATATGGAGCACCTCATCGGGGGGGATGTGCAGAAACTCGCGCGTTCCTTCTCGCCAGTTCCAGACCGCGATCCGATGAAACTGTCCGTCGCTGCTGTAGATCGCTACGCGCTCGCTGTCCGGGTAGGGAACGACACGTCGGACCGGTATCGAATCGGCGTGAATGCTGCGTACGAGGCGTTCAGATTCGGCGTCCCAGACGATAACCCGGCCGTCGTCACCGGCGGACAAGAGGAACTCTCCCGACTCGGTGAGCGCCATGTCCCGCACCGGTGCGCTGTGTCCGGAACGGAGGTTCAACGGCTGCGCCACGACGACGATCGGAAGGGTCACTACCAGTACAGCGATCGAAATAAGTTTTCGGTACATCGGTCATCACCCCCGGGTGAAGAAGAGAATATCGTTAAACAGGGCAAAAAACATCAGTGCCAGGATAATCACATTCCCGACAACCTGATAATGGTAGACAAAACGCGGATGAAGCGGCCCGTTCTTGATCATTTCGAGGAAAGAAAGAACGATCTGCCCCCCGTCCAATACCGGAATCGGGAGGAGATTCATGAAAAAGAGGGTAATACTGATCAACGCCAGAAAGTTGAACAACGAGAGCGCCCCCCGACCGAACCCGCCTTCGAATCCAACGGTAGCTACCTCACCGACCATGTAGGTGATTCGGACGGGGCCCATCAACGCCTGGTTGAGATCAACTCCCTTGAAGAGAAGACCGATTCCCCGGATCGTCAGGGCGAGAGTATCGATCGCTTCCCGAAACCCCTGTGCGATACCACCGATCAGTCCATACGTAGCTGAACGAACGGTCAGTGTCTCGTAGGCGATCCCGAGACGCGGGGCGCCGGACTCATCGTAATCGGGGATCACCGTGATCGACCGCTGCTCACCGTCGCGGAGCACGGTGATCCTGATCGAATCGCGACCGCTGTTCATGATCGCGTGTTCGACACCGATCGAGTGCTCCACCGGAGTACCGTCTACCGCGACGATACGATCCCCACCGCGGATGCCGGCGAGCGCTGCCGGAGAGGCTGCGTCAACGTCGGCAACCTCCGGTTCTACCCAGGGGTACACCCCTATTCGTCCGGCTCCCGTTCCGGGATCGAGGACGGGGCGGATCGTCGTTTCGATCGTTTCTCCGTCCCGGGACAAAGTGACGGGAAGCGTCTCGTCGGCGGAACGGCCGATCACCGTCTGGATCTCACGGAACGTCTCGATCCGCTCACCGGCGATCGAGGTTATCCGGTCACCGGTGCGGAATCCCGCCTCCTCAGCCACGGTGTCGGAGATGCCGTAATCGGCGGCAAGTACGATCCGGTTCGGAAACGTCTGGATCGAGTATCCGATCGTTGCAACCGCCGCGAGAACGATTACCGCAAAGAGAAAATTAATCGCCGGCCCCGCGATGAGAACGAAGATACGATGCAGCGGCTTCGCCGCATAGAAATCACCGGGCTCCACCTCAATCCGGGAGCTCCGTTCCTGCCACGCCCGCAGGAGGGCGTGTTCTCCCTGCATCTTGCAGTATCCGCCGATGGGAAGCCAGCTCAGGCGGTAATCGGTCTCACCGAACCGTCGTGACCAGATCTTCCTGCCCCAGCCGACGCTGAACGCCTCGACAGTGATGCCGACCGATTTTGCCGCCAGAAGATGGCCGAGTTCGTGGAGGAATATGACCAGCCCGAGACCTGCGAGGCCGATAATGACGTTCACCATAGAATAACGACTCCTACATGCCGTAGATCAGGACAGCGCTGTAGTAAAAGAATGGCGCCGTGAAGAGAGGAGAGTCAATCGAGTCGAGCAACCCTCCACGACCAGGAATGATCTGACCCGAGTCCTTCACCGTCGCCGCCCGCTTGAAAGCGGACTCCACGAGGTCTCCGAGGATACTCACGATGCCGATAATCCCTCCGAACAGGAGGTGGCGAAGGGGAGATCCGCTCCACACGTCGGGATAGAGCGTTGCCGCCGCAACGAGGACGATCGGGCTCGCCAGGAAGCCACCGACGAAACCGGCGACCGACTTGTTCGGGCTCACCGCCACCGGTGGAGGAGCGTCTTTCCGGGTAGTGAGGGGCCCGATGAGGCGTCCGACAAGCCACGCCATGCTGTCGTTCAGATAGACTGCGAGGATGAAAACGATAACCACCACCGATGGATTCGGAAGCGTCGCGAGCATCACCGCGTGCCACGCGAAGAGACCGGGGTAGATCAGTATAAAAATGTGGGCGCTCACGACGTTGATGATCTGGAAGATCTCGGTTTCGCGCCGTTTGAGAACCTGTACCGCCATAATCATGCAGATCGTCACCGTTACTGCGATCAGAAGCAGAAGAAGCGAAACGATTCGGAGGCTTCCGAGACGATCGGCGAGGAGAGATCCCGCCAGATGTGAGGACAGATATCCTACTACCGGGAGTATCGCACCGAGAACGGGGATCACAATCTGACGGCCGGGGTAGTCCCTGACGAGGGGTGGAAAAAAAAACGCCGCCTCGTAGGCGGCGATCGCCGACGCGACGATCACGATCACCCCGTAGACCGGTAACCCGTGTCGGGGAAATGCCAGGGCCGCAAGGGCGAGAAGGGGAATCCCAAGGAAAAAAACGAGAAGGCGCAACAGCGTGTTTCGCTTCACCGGATACCTCCGTAGTTTCGTTTCCGGGAGCGAAAGTCCTCGATCGCACTCCGTAACTCCTCGGCACCCCAGTCGGGCCAGAGACGATCACTGAAGTACAGCTCGGCGTAGGCACATTCCCAGAGCATGAAATTACTGATCCGCATTTCGCCACCGGTCCGTATGATCAGGTCCGGGTCGGGAAACTCGGGCTGGTCGAGGTGCTCCCGAATGTGAACCTCGTTACACAACTCGCTGCGATCCTCCCGCTCGTTGATCCAGCGGTTGACGGCACGAATGATCTCGTCCCGACCGCCGTAGTTCACCGCGATATTGACAGTGATACGATCGAACTCGGCGGTCTCGGTGGTAACGGCCTTGATCTCCCGTTGGACCGCCGTGGGCAACTGCTCAAGATTACCGCTGTGGAGAACGCGGATTCGGTTATCCCGGTAAAAATCGTACTGGTCGCGAAGATTACGAGCCACCAGGCCCATGATGAACGAAACCTCTTCCTCCGCGCGTCGCCAGTTCTCCGTGGAAAACGCGTAGAGGGACACAACCGACACTCCCTGGGCGATCGCCTCGAGGATGACGCGTTTTGCCGCCTCGACTCCCTCCCGATGACCCCGGGTACGGCGAAAGCCGCGCTGTGTTGCCCACCGGCCGTTTCCATCCATGATGATGCCGATGTGGGCGGGTGCGGAAACGGCAGTACTCTCCATCAGATCTCCAGAATCTCGGTCTCCTTGGCGGTGACGGCTTCGTTGATCTTCTCGATATACTGATCGGTGAGCTTCTGAACTCGCTCTTCTCCGCGTTTGAGATCGTCTTCGCTGATATCGCCGGTTTTTTCCGTCTTCTTCAGCTCATCGTTCGCGTCGCGACGGATATTCCGGACCGCAACGCGCGCTTGCTCCGCGATGTTCTTGGCGACCTTCACGATCTCTTTGCGCCGCTCCTCCGTAAGGGGAGGAATGTTGATCCGAATCACCTTGCCGTCGTTGCTGGGATTCAGTGAGAGTTCCGACGATCGTATCGCCTTCTCGATCTCACCGAGGAGCCCCTTGTCCCAGGGCTGGATCACTACCAGCCGGGACTCGGGTACGCTGACGCTTGCCACCTGGTTGAGAGGGGTTGGATTCCCGTAATACTCAACTCTGATCTTGTCGAACATCGCCGCAGAGGCGCGGCCGGTCCGCAGTCCCGCAAGTTCCTCTTCCAGAGAGGTGAGACTCTTCCCCATGCGCGTTTCCGCATCTTTCAGGATCGCATCCATCAGTTACTCCTCGATCGTCTCTCAGATCTCTTCACCAACCACGTATACGAGATACCCGGTGATCGAAAGGGTCCCGCCCGCAGCCTGGCCGACCTCTTTCGCGACGGCGGCAACACTCTTTTTCTCGTCTTTGACGAACCCTTGCTCGGTGAAACATACCTCAGCGAAATGCTTCTTCAGCTTCCCCTGGACGATCCCCTGAAGAACTTTCTCCGGTTTCCCCAGGTTCTCCGCCTGTTTCATGAAAATCTCTTCCTGTTCCTTCTTGTACGCCTCGTCTACGGTGTCCGTCGACAGGTAGATCGGCCGGAACGCAACGAGGTGCAGTGCCAGATCGAATGCGAAGTCCTTCACGTTCTGGTTCTCCAGGATATCCGCGGGCTCGGCGGCTACCTTGACGATACCACCCATACGACCCGATTCACCGTGGATATAGGTGGCGAACACCTCGCCGGGACCTTTTTCGATCGTCGCGAAGCGGCGGACGCTCATGTTCTCCTTGATCGTCGAGATCGCGTCCTGGACTTTGGCATTGATCTGCTCGTCCGCTTCGGTAATGCCCCGGGCGAGAACGTCTGCGGCGATCTCGTTGCCGAGGGCGACGAACGTCTCGTTCCGTGCAACGAAGTCCGTTTCGCACGCCATCTCGAGAATCGCTGCGCGATCGCCGTCGACAGAGATGAAGATGCGTCCTTCGTTGGTTGCACGTCCACTGCGCTTGGCCGCGGCAGCTTTCCCCAGCTCTTTCAGGATGCGCTCCGCCTTCGCGAAATCGCCGTCCGCCTCCTGAAGCGCTTTCTTACAGTCCATCATTCCTGCCCCGGTCTTCTCCCGGAGCTTTTTCACATCAGCGGCAGTAATTGCCATCTTGTTCCTCCTGCACCGTGCCGGTGTTCGTCAGTCCTGGTAGAGCGTCTCTTCATCGAGACCCGCTTCCTTCGCGACCGCCTCTTCAGGGGTCGTCTCGTCCCTGGGAAGCTCAGGATCGTTTCCGGGTTCGTAGTCCGAGTAGTCTTCAGCGGTGAACCCTTCCTCTTCGTCGCTGTCGGCCCCGACCGCTTCACTCAGTTTGACCGTTTCGACCTCGTCATCATCAAGGTCTTCCTCTCGTCCTTCCGTCGCACCGCTGAAATCGTCCTCTTCGTCGTCCTGGAGGCTTTCGATCACTTCCAGTCCGATCTCGTTGTCTGCTTCGATCACCGCTTTGGAGATGATCTGTGTGAAGAGGGTGATTGCCCGGATCGCGTCGTCATTCCCGGGGATCGGGTAATCGATTCCGGTGGGATCGCAGTTGGTATCAACCACCGCGATGATCGGAATACCC
Source organism: Alkalispirochaeta sp. (assembly GCA_046540055.1). Lineage (GTDB taxonomy): Bacteria > Spirochaetota > Spirochaetia > DSM-27196 > Alkalispirochaetaceae > Alkalispirochaeta. Next base: position 2,354 of record JBKHFT010000109.1, on the reverse strand, counting down.
ATGCGTCGCGCTTCGGCGATCGCGATCGCCTCTTTGCGGGTATCGATGATAAAGATCGCCCCCGGGAGCTCCTTCATCTCCTTGATACCGCCGAGGTTCTTCTCGAGACGCTGCCGTTCCTTGACGAGTTTCGACACCTCTTTTTTGGTGAGACTTTCAAAGGTGCCGTCGACTTCCATTTTCTCAAGTTTTTTGAGACGCAGAAGCGATTTTTTGATCGTTGAAAAGTTTGTCAACATACCACCAAGCCACCGGTTGTTGACGTAGTGCATACCGCAGGAGACCGCTTCTTTCTCGATCGCCTGTTGTGCCTGCTTCTTCGTACCGACGAAGAGGACCGACTTCCCCTGGATCACCGTCTGGCGTACGAGTTCGTAGGCATCCTTGATCGCAACGATCGTCTTCTGCAGGTCGATAATGTGGATACCGTTGCGTTCCGCGAAGATGAAACGCTTCATCCGCGGATCCCATCGCTTGGTCTGGTGTCCGAAGTGCACACCTGACTCGAGCAGGTTCTTCATCGTAACTACTGCCACGATTCTTCCTCCTTGTGAGCTCTGAGCTCACCCCTTCGCTTTTGTCTCGTTTGTCCCGTTCTGTACGTAGTACCGGGGACAACGGAAATTTCGATCGTTCCGAGTACGGGAGTCGGCGAGCGATAGTGCGCTGGAGAAGCAAATTATCGGAGACGCCCGTCGGAAAATCGCTTGATCATAGAGTAAACGGTGTGGATTGGCAAGCCCATCACGGAGGGGTAGCTTCCGCTGAGGTGGGTCGCGAAGGCCGCGGCGTGCCCCTGGATGCGGTACCCTCCGGCGACGCCCTGCCACTCTCCGGAGTCAATATATCCGTCGATCTCGTCCGGTGAGATCGCGGAGAAGGTGACCACCGTTTCCACGATCTCCTCATGAGGTGCGCCGTACCGGGGGTTTCCGAGAATAACCGCGGTCGACACGATGTGGGAACCGTCGGAGAGCGCTTCGATCATCCGGCGGGCGTCGGCTTCATCAAAGGGTTTGTCGAAGACCGCGCCGTCACGGTAGACCACGGTATCGGCGCAGAGGATCGGTGTATTCCCGGGAACTCCGAGGCGAGGCAGGGAACACGCAGACGCTGCAGCGTACTTCATGCGCGTCCGGCGAAGAGATACCTCCCCGGGAAGGTCGTCATGATGAATCCCCGACGCGTGCAACTCGGTCGGGTCGATCTCCTCTTCCGGCACGTCAAGGGCAAGAACCGTTGCATCGATGCCGATCTGTCGCAGAAGTTCACGCCGGCGGGGGCTCGCGCTGGCGAGTACGAGGTGGTGCGGGGACGCGCCACCCCGCAGGTGTCGGTGATCTGTCATACGTTACTGTACCGGAATCCGAAGGATCCCGCGAATACCCCCCGACGCTCCCTGCTCGAAGGAGATCGTTCCGTCCATCCGGCTTGCGAGTGCCCGGGCGATCGTGAGCCCCGGTCCGTCGGTGATCTCCGAAGGATCGCAGACGCTCTCGTTCTCGATGATACAATCGATCCGGTCCTCCCGGGCGGACAGCTCGACGGTTACCCTCCGACCCTCAAAGGAGCTATACCGAATCGCATTATCCAGGAGTTCCGACACGACGAGACCGACGGGAACGATCTCTTCCACGGGGACGGTGCACGCGGCATCGACGCGATCGATTGTCACCCCCCGCGCTCGTGCGATGTGCGCCAGTTCACTTACCGCGGCGTTGACCACCGACGACAACGGCACTTCAACCGCATCTCCGTTGGACAGCTGCTCGTCCTGTACGTACGCAAGGGTATCTATCCGTTGAAGGATGCGGTCCCCGTGATGCCCGCCGTCGCCGTTTGTCGAGAGCCGGACGATAGCGCCGACGATCTGGAGATTGTTCCGGACGCGATGGTTCAGTTCCCGTATCAGAGCCTCTTTCTCCCGGACGTTCTCCGCGAGTTCCAGTCGTTTGTGACGGGCCTGGTCGAAGGCGCGTCCGATCCGACGGGCGTAGTCGTTGAGGAGGAAGAAGAGCAGCACCGTGGTGATCACCACGTAGACGATCCCCTTGTACACCTCGATCTGCCGGAACATCTCGGGACTTTCGGCGATCCCGGCTGCGAGGGAGTCGGAACCGAAAATCCACAGAACGCCGAAGAGGAAGTAAACAACCGTAATCGTCACCGGCGCGTACCACCGTATTGCACGGCGCATTTCCCGGTAGACCTGCTGTCCCCAACCCCCGAATTCCACGACCGTACAGGATACCACACGGATTGACTTTTCGCGATCAGAACGCTACGATATGCGCTCTATCGGTCACGTAGCTCAGCTGGATAGAGCGTCGGCCTCCGGAGCCGAAGGTCGTGGG
>JBKHFT010000108.1:0-11227 GCA_046540055.1 Alkalispirochaeta sp. | reverse complement strand
TTCCGCCATGATTGACCGCCAACCGTTGCGGTGGTAGCCTCGATCACATTGTGAACGTCCACGCAACGGATCGGGTATCACACGACCCGACGGTACTCGTAATCGATATCGGAACTTCCAGCGTAAAAGCGGCGGTGATGACCGGAGATGGTCGCGTACTCTCCCACGGACGACGCCGGATTATGGGGCCTTCCGAAGCGAGCGCGTCCTTCGACGCGGATCGGTGGATCGACGCCCTTGGACACACGATCCCCCATATCGCTTCACAGTACCGCGTCGATGCGGTGGTTATCAGCGGAAACGGTCCGACCGTCGTTGCCGTAGACCGGAACGGCATGGTGATCGATCGCCCTCTGTTATGGCTTGACCGACGAACGGCGGGCGCCGGGGACACCGATTCGTTCTACCTTCCCAAGATCGCCTGGTTTGATCAGCACGCACCGGGTGCCGATCGCGTGCGGTGGTATCTGCCGTTTCCGGAGTATCTGTTGTACCGGTTGACCGGGGAAGCTGTCGCGATCACCCCCAGTGACGAGTTTTCCCGGTATATCTGGACCGGCGACGAGGCGAAGCGGTACGGCGTCGACACACGTCTCCTTCCGCCCTTCGTCTCGATCGGCGCCGTAGTCGGTCGGGTTACCGCCTCCGCGGCGGAATGGACCTCTCTCGCAGAGGGAACTCCCGTAGTTGCCGGAGGGTCAGACTTTCTGATGAGCCTCCTCGGGACAAACACCCTCCGTCCGGGACGTACCTGCGACCGCGCCGGGACGTCGGAGGGGATAAACCATTGCACCTCGGAAAACATTCAGTATCCGGGGCTTCGGACCCTTCCCCATGTGATCCCCGGATTGTACAACGTGGCAGGCATTCTCTCGTCGACGGGACAACTGTTCGAATGGTTCCGGGAGATCAGCGGACAGGAGAGCAGAGACTACGGACAGATGATGCTCGAGATTCTGAACGTACCGGATGATGCGGACGTCCCGTGGTTCTTCCCGTCGGTACATCGCGGTGCCGCCTGGGAGTTCCAGAAGGGGATGTTCATCGGTCTCGGCGCGGAACACGACAGCGCGGCGATGGGCAGGGCGGTAGTACTCTCTATCGGCTTCGCCGTCCGGGAGACGATCGAGATTCTCGGTGACGCCGGCGCCGGGGTGCACCAGCTCAACGCGTGTGGTGGACAGGCGAAGAACGGGCTCTGGACGCAGATGAAAGCGGATATCGTCGGTGTTCCGATATCTGTTCCTGAAGTCGCCGACGCGGAACTGACGGGGAATCTCTGCGCGGGTCTGGTGGGGCTTGGAGAGGCGGCGGACCTGCAGCAAGCGGCGGAAGGGGTTGTCCGGACGCTCCATCTCTTCGAGCCCGATCCGGTACGGCATTCACTGTTCGGGGACCAGTATCACCACTACCGCGACCGGTACGCGATGTTCCGACAGGCTCTCGAGTCGTGCTCCTGAGGCTTTCCGGAAGGGTCGGCGATTTGTGACAGGGAAGGGCCGGAAAACCCCGAAGGACGGTGCGTCCTCCGGGGTGCCTTGTGTGTGGCGCGGTAGTTCAGGTACCGACGCGTCTGCAGCTCCGTACGTTACCCGATCGCTTCCGTCCCCGTCTCGCCGGTCCGGATGCGGATGATGTCGTCGAGGGGGATCACGAAGATCTTTCCATCGCCGATCGCACCGGTCCTTGCACCCTTGACGATCGCATCGATCGTCGGTTGTACGAAATCGGAGTTTACCGCGATCTCGAGGCGCACCTTTTTCAGCAGGTTTACCTCGATATCGACACCGCGATACGTCTCGTGGTAGCCCTTCTGTTGTCCCGCGCCCATCGCGTTGCTGACGGACATCTTGAACACCTTCGCCCGGTACAGTTCCTCTTTCACGTCGTTCAATTTGTGAGGCTGTATATACGCTACAATCAGTTTCATTCGACGTACCCTCCTTACATGTTCGAAAAGATCTGGAACCCGCTGTACGATTCCGCACCGTGTTCGGAGATATCCAGGCCCAGCATCTCTTCAGCCTCGCTGACACGGAGCAGTCCTGCCACTTTGAGTACCGTAAACAGAATGAATGCGACCACCACGACCCAGGCGAACACCGCCGCTACCCCGAGGAGCTGGACCCCGACCTGGCCGCCTCGGGTCAGACCGCTTCCGATCTTTTCGAGATCACCAAAGAGGCCGACCGCGAGGGTACCCCAGGCACCGACGACACCGTGGACACTTATGGCACCAACGGGATCATCGACGTGGAACACCTTGTCAAAGAGCTCCACCGAGGCGACGACCAGTACGCCGCCGATCAGTCCGACGAGGATCGATGTTGCCGGGGCGATTACCCACGTTCCCGCGGTGATTGCGACCAGCCCCGCGAGGGCGCCGTTGAGGGACATCGACGGGTCCGGTTTTCCGAACCAGATCCAGGAAGTGAACATCGCCGCGATTGCGCCCGCCGAAGCGGCGAGGGTTGTCGTTGTTGCGACATAGGCGATATCCGCGTCCATACCGGCGAGGGTGCTCCCGGCGTTGAAGCCGTACCAGCCGAACCAGAGGATAAACACACCCAGCGCGGCGAGGGGCATGTTGTGGCCCTGGATCGCCTTTACCGTCACCTGATCCCCGATGCGGACGTACTTCCCGCGACGTGCCCCGATTACGATCGCGCCGACGAGGGCCGCCCAGGCGCCGACGGAGTGTACAACGGTGGACCCGGCGAAGTCATGGAAGCCCATCGACGAAAGCCATCCCCCGTTCCATATCCAGTGTCCACTTACCGGGTAGATCAATGCAGTTACCACGATAGAGTAGATGAGGTACCCGCTGTACTTGGTTCGTTCTGCCATCGCGCCGCTGACGATCGTTGCTGCCGTAGCTGCAAACACGACCTGGAAGAACCAGTCCCGGAACACGACGGAGTCCGCGCCGGCCAGGAAAAACTGGTCCGTCCCGAAAAGTCCGCCGGAACTGGTTCCGTACATCAGTCCCCAACCGATCGCGAAATACGCGATCGCCCCGACGGCGAAGTCCATCAGGTTTTTCATGATGATGTTCGATGCGTTTTTTGCGCGGGTCAACCCGGTTTCGACCATCGCGAATCCCGCCTGCATGAAGAACACCAGTGCTCCGGATACGGTGAGCCAGATCATGTCGAAGGCTGCAACGATCTCGGGCATCACCTCTTGCGCCGCCAACTGTCCCAACGCCAGGACGAAGAACAGCACGAACCCAATCAGAAGTCGACGACTCATACCTTATACCTCCTCAGTAGAAAACGTCGTACTCCCCGGGTGATGCAAAGAGAGTGCCAAATTCATCGTTGTGCCGGAATATTATACCAATATGTAGTTATTCAAACGATAATGTACGGTGGAGTAACAACTTAACAATAAGATTACGGGAATGTAGTATAGATCGCAGACGAAACGTACAGGTGTTATACAGATCATAAAACTACATAGATGTAGTATGTAGATTGTAATATTACATTCGCGTACGAAAAACCTTCGGATCGACCTCGTGTTTCTTTACCCGGAGGCCCATGATGCGCTCCGTGATTCCAAGCATTTTCGCCGCCCGGGCCATATTCCCCTTTGTCGACTTCAGGGCGTCCATCAACAGCTCCCGCTCGAGATTGTCCAGAGCATCCTGCAGCGTACCGTGGACCTGGGTGTTCGTGCTCTCCGCAGATTGCAGACTTGGCGGTAAATGGTGCGAATGGATCACCCCGTCTACGCTGAGGAGTACCGCCCGCTCAACGCAGTTTTCCAGTTCTCTGACGTTTCCCGGCCAGTGGTACGCCATCAGCAGATCGATCGCGGGGGTAGAGATCCGGTGTATCGGCTTGTGATTCGATTCGGCGTACTTCGCAATGAAATGGTCTGCCAGTAACAGGATGTCGTCCCGCCGCTCCCGAAGGGGCGGGATGTGGATCGGAAACACGTTGAGGCGATAGTAGAGGTCTTCCCTGAACGATCCTTCTTCCATCGCGATCTCGAGGTTCCGGTTTGTCGCCGCGATAACGCGAACGTTCACCCGGATCGTCTCGTTCCCGCCGACGCGTTCGAACTCCTTCTCCTGGAGAACCCGAAGGAGTTTCACCTGGGTCATCGGAGAGAGATCGCCGATCTCGTCGAGAAAGATCGTACCGCCGTTGGCGTTTTCGAACCGCCCCTTTCTCGTAGCGATCGCACCGGTGAACGCTCCTTTTTCGTGACCAAAGAGCTCGCTCTCGATCACCGTCTCCGGAAGGGCGGCACAGTTTACCTTGATCAACGGTTTGCCGGCGCGGTGGCTGTTGTAGTGGATCGCCTGGGCTACCAGTTCTTTCCCTGTGCCGCTCTCCCCGCGAATCAGAACGGTAGCGTCGCTTTTCGAGACCTGGGCGACCATATCGAAAACGTGCTGCATCGCCTTGCTGTTTCCGATGATATTCGACGGGCGGTATCGCTCTTCCAGCTCGCGGTGAAGGCGGTTCGTCTCTTCGAGGAGCTGCTCCCGCTCTTCCATCACGCTCTGCCGGATCTTCACCGCCTGGGCGATCAGGGAGGCGACAACGGTGAGGATCCGGACGTCCTCCTGAAGTTTGCTCTCCCCGCTGAACTCGCGGTCCGCCGACAACGCCCCGATCGTTTCGTTGCCGATTTTTACGGGGACGCAGATGAACGAGATATCCTGGTACTGTTTTCCCCTCCGGGCGCCGGTCTTGTTGAGAAACTCCGGCTCCTCGCTGATTCGGGGAATCACCATCGCCTGGCCGCTCTGGGTCACCTTGCCGGTGATCCCCTCACCGAGGCGGTACCGCCCGCGTTCCCGCTCGGTCGGCGAGAGCCCGTACGCCGCTTCGATAAAGATCTCCCCGCTCTTGCGGTTCAGGAGGGTGATCATTCCACGAAGCATACCGAGATGGTCCGCTACGGCGGTAAGGACCGGCTGGATCACCTGCTTGAGGTCGAGGCTCTGGTCCAGGATTCGGCTGATCTCCAGAAAAAGAGAGAGTTCTTCGATCTTTCCCTGATAGCTGCGCTCGTCCCGTTGTGTCTGCATCACCGCCTCCGGGAAAATCCTACATCATTGTATGTTTATGCACAACAGTCGTACCGGAAAGCAGTGCGTGTACGATAAATATACATGGATGTAGGTGGAGATGCCCGATCCGGATCACCCGTCGAGAAAGCCCTCGTACACGATTTTTTCCTCTCCGTCGAGGCTGATACTCTGGTTGTGTTCAAACTGACGGTATGCATCACGGACGTCGGAGACGAAGACGAGATCGGGATTGATCGTTCTGACCTCGTCGAGATCCACCTCCGGAGCGCTCTCGACGATAACTCCCCGGACGTGTCGGAGGAGCGGCTTGTATTCGGCGGTCAGCGTCTTGGTGAGAAGGATCTCGTCGCCGCTCAGTTTCAGCTGTTGTTTCGCCTGTTCGTAGCTCTTGGCCTTGACGATGTTCCCGCTGCAGATGCGCCCGAATCCGCGCTGCCCGCGGTTGAGAATGTTCCCCATATAATGAACCTTGATCGTGTTCATCATGATCGGGCTGTTGAGGGGGATCCCCGCTGCGGTAACGACCTTGTCGTTACGCTTCGTATACCCCTTCTTCAGCGCCAGACGCAGCGCGTTCTGGATCATCGTGTCCGAATCATTCACGTGCTCCGCGAGGAGAGGATAGATACCCCAGTGGAGCAACAACTGCCGATAGACGACATCCGAGGTGGTGACGGCGATGATCGGCTGCATCGGACGGTACTTCGAGAGGAGGCGGGGACTGTTTCCCCGCAGAGAAGGTGCGACGATCGCGGAGGCTTCGACGTCGGTGGCGACGACATAGGCGGCCTTGGTGATCGCATCGGCGATGTCGTTGGTGGTCTTGTGAAAAAAGTAGTATTCCTTGCTCCGGTCGATATACTCCCGGGAATGTTCGACCTCCACCGCGATCTTGTGCAGCATTTCCACCGATTCAACGGGGAACTTTCCCCCGGCGGTTTCCCCTGAGAGCATCACCGCGTCGGTACCGTCGAAGATCGCGTTTGCGACGTCCGTCAGTTCCGCTCGTGTCGGCTTCGGATTATTGATCATCGAGTCGAGCATCTGCGTTGCCGTGATCACCGGGCGGTTCTGAAGGTTGCATTCCCGGATGATCCGCTTCTGCGCCAGCGGGATCTGTACCGTTTCGAGCTGTACACCCAGGTCTCCCCGGGCAACCATCACCCCTGAGGAGAGACGGGTGATCTCCTTGATGTTCTCCAGCCCTTCCTGATCCTCAATCTTGGAGATGACCCGCATCGGGGACCTTCCGCGGTCGATGATCTGCTGGACCGCCTGAACGTCCTGGGGTTTGCGAACGAACGATGCGGCGACGAAATCGATTCCCATGCCGATTCCGAACTCGATATCGGCAACATCTTTTTCCGTCACCGCCGGCAGGGCGGTTTTGACACCGGGAACGTTTACGTTCTTGCGACTCCCGAGGACCCCGCCGTTACGGACGATGCAGCGTATCTCGTGATCCGCGACTTCAAGGATCTCCAGGTCGACGAGGCCGTCGGCGACAAAGATATGTCCGCCGACGTGAACCTCCCGAGGAAGGTAGCTGTAACTGACGCTGAGAAGACTCTCGGTTCCCGGGACCTCTTCGGTGGTCAGCGTGATCGTGTCGTCCCGGTTGAGGGTGATCGTCCCGCCGTCTTTGATCATTCCCGTTCGGATCTCGGGGCCTTTCGTATCAAGAAGCAATGCGACGGGGATTCCCGTTTCGGTGCTCGCGGTGCGGAGCATCGCGATCCGGCCTTTCTGTTCGTCGTGGGTTCCGTGACTGAAATTGAACCGTGCAACGTTCATTCCCGCTTGAAGGAGCCGTTTCATCCGTTCCAGGTCGTCAACAGCGGGGCCCATCGTCGCAACTATCTTCGTTTTCCGTAACATTATGACCACTAAGGTACCCGAAAAAGGGGTCTCCCGCCAGTACTCCGGGAGAGATACCGCTGCGGATTCCCGGGGTACTCCGACCGGGAGATATCCGCCGCCGGGGGCCCCTCGCAACGCCGGGGGGGCCCTCACACCGCCGGGAGCCCCCTCGCACCGCCGGGGGGGGCCTCGCACCGCCGGGGGGCCCTCACACCGCCGGGAGCCACCTCACACCGCCGGGAGCCCCCTCACACCGCCGGGGCCACCTCGCAACCCCGGGGCCATCGCGCAACCCCGGGGCCATCTCGTACCGCCTGGAGCCGATCATCGGAAGGCGAAAAGACTCGAGCTAGTCCCGTTCGTCGTTTCGCTCCGCCGCGAGGATCGCAGCGATCACCGCGGCAGGATCCCGTTGTTCCTGAAGCATTTCGATCGTGTCTTTTCGACGGAGGACGTAGGCGATTTTCTGTATGATTCGCAAGTGCAACACCAGATCGTCGGTGCAGATCAGGCAAAACATGGAGCAGTCGGTACCGCCGTAATGCACCGGTGACGCGGTGATCAGTGCGAAGAGTTCCATACTACCCGGCGGGTTCGACTCGATCCGGCGAATGTGGGGCACCGCAAGGCCTTCACCGATCACCGTCGACGCGAGCTCCTCCCGTGCCAGAAGTGCTGTATGGTACTCGTCGGGATCGATCTCGGAAAACACGGAGTGCACCTTCTCTGCGAGTTCCCGCAACACTTCCCGGGCGCTGCGTGCCGGGCTTCTGCAGATGATGTGATCCGCCTTGAGTATCCGGTCGATCGGCACCGCGATCGGATCGAGCCGGAGAAGGTCACGGAGCGAGTCGGGGCGGGCCCCCTGATCGTTGAGCCATTGTGAGAGCTGTTCCGGAACGAAGCGCCACTGGCCGCCGATCCGGACCGCCGGGAGTTCTCCCCGCTGGATCATACGGCTCACCGTCTTTTCCGCGATATGGAGATACGAAGCAGCGTCCTGGATTGACCACAAACGTTCCGAAAAGTCCATGTTTGTCCTCTCAAGGAAGAGTACAGCACGCAAGAAGAACCGTCAATCGTCGTGCGGAACGGTGCCGCTACTCTTCGCTTTCAGGTTCTTCCTCACTACTTGAGAGGAGGAAATCGTACTCCTGGGACGAAACGACATCTTCCGCCTCTTCGTCCGGCTCGAGTTGATCGAGGATCGCATCGATCTCGCGCAATACGTGCCTGTGTTCATCGAGGGTTGCCGTGAGTCTTGCCTGATACGCTTCGACGAAATCGCCGCCACCGAGATTGCCTGAGGTCACGCGAGCGAGAAAATCGGTGAACGCCCGAACGGTGCGACGTAACGACCTGAGGTAGGACACACGGTTGATGAGATATCCGTTTTCCTTCAGGGAGGAGAAGGTGCGCAGAAGGGTAGAATCGATAAAGAACACGTCCTCGAGGACTTTGTCCTTGAAGTACTCTACATCGATATCAATGCGGAGTCCCCCTTCGAGTGTCCTGAGTATCGAGTGAAGGAAAAAGAGATTATCCTCGTAGTGGACCTTGACACTCATCACGCACATCCTTTCATGTTGACACGCACTCGTCGACGTGATAGGTTCTTCCGACCTTCTTGCTACCACTGAGGGTATCAATAATGGTAGTCGCAAGTCCATAAGGAGGAAACGATTGCGAACGTATGAAGCGATGTGTGTGTTCCGTGCCGATCAGGAGGTGTTTAACGCCGGAGTTGAGACGGTACGGGCGGAACTGGTAAAACTGGGCGCCGAGATCGAAAAAGAAGAAGATATGGGCGTTCGGACGATTGCATTTCCTATCAAGAAACAACAGCAAGCTCACTATTACTATTACGTCTGTAAGATGGACCCGGAAAAAGCACATCAGACCGAGTATGCCCTTCGTCTCAAGGACGAGCTGCTTCGGTTTTTGATGGTTCGCCGGGACGACTAAGGCGTACCAACGGACGGGGTCGCGCCGGCGACGGGTACAACGAAACAGAAGGAGCGTACCGAGGTGGCGGATATAAATCACGTCGTCCTTGTAGGACGGCTCGTACGAGATGCTCAGTTGAAATATTCAAACAACGGACTTGCGATCTGTGAGTTCTCGATTGCGATCAACAACCGCCGGAAACAGGGTGACGAATGGGTGGACGAGCCCAACTTCTTTGATGTCACCCTCTTCGGACGCCAGGGTGAAGCGATCCAGCGATATCTGACCCAGGGTAAGCAGGTCGGGGTAGACGGACAGCTTCGCCAGGACCGCTGGCAGAACCAGGAAGGACAGAACCGCAGTAAGGTGAGCGTCGTTGCCAACAACGTGATGCTCCTCGGTAGTCGTGACGGTGGAGGGACCGGGGGTCCCCGCGGTGGCGACGGCGGAGGCCATTCACAGGGTGGCGGTGCACCGCGAGGCGGTCGTAACGGGGGGAACAATCCTCCCGATGACGGTGGATTCGGGGATGACGACTTTCCCGATGGAATACCGTTCTGACATGTACAATTATCGAGGAGAATAGAACGATGTCCGATGAAATGAGAAGTAGAGGATATGCCGACGACCGGGATGGTCGCGATGGTCGCGACGGACGCGACGACCGTGACGGTGGGCGCGGGTTTCGCCCCCGCGGTCGCAGCCATTTTCGGAAGAAAGTCGACAAGATCAAGACGCAGAACCTGACGATCGACTACAAACAGCCTGAGGTTCTTCGACGTTTTCTCACCGAGAGCGGCAAGATCCTGCCTCGGCGTATTACCGGCACCTCGGCGAAGAATCAGCGGAAACTGGTGCGGGAGATCAAGCGGGCTCGATACCTCGGCCTTTTACCGATGGGTTGATCCGGGCGCTCCGATGAAACCGATAGGAGTGAACCCCCGGAGTCTCACTCCCGTGCTGTGGTACGTCGGTGCGAGCGTGTTGTTGTTTTACTCCGGTTTTTTTTCGTTTCTGTTTGCCGTTCCCCTTCAGGTGGCATACTACCGTTGGGGAGACAAGCGGGGGATAACGGTTGCGACTGTTACAGCTGCGGCGATCGTCGTCGTTCACCTGTTACAATCGCTCCGGTTCGATGAGGTCGGGAGTCAGGTCCTGCGGATCATGCTTCTCGACTCGCTCATGCCGATCGGACTGCTTGCGGGCCTGACCGTCTTCAATATCGCCCGGGGATACCCGTGGTGGGTACGACTTCTCACCGCAGCGGGGATCGCGGTGGCGGGAGCGCTTCCCAGCCTTCGCCTCCTCCATCAGGCGGTAGAAGGGGAAGGCGCTCTGGCGGAACAGTTGACGTCGATGCTGACGATCCTTGGCGTCGATGACAACGCGCAGCTGTGGATCGAGATGGTCCAACGGGTGGTGTTCAGTTCCGTCGGTCTTGGCTTGACCGTCGCTGTGGCGGCGAACTGGTGGATCGGACGGAATATCGCGTTCCGCGGAACAGCGCCGGTTTCGGTTCTGCGTACCGCACGCGTTCCGGACCAGATGATCTGGGTGGTCATCTCGGGTCTTGCCGTCGTTGTGCTGGGATGGCTGCGGGATGTCCCGTTCTGGGCGGAGATTATCGGCTGGAACTCCCTGTTGATCGCGAGCTTTCTGTTTGCGGTGCAAGGGATCGGGATTGCGCAGCATCTTCTGGTGTTGCGCGGAGTTGGCCCGTTGGGCGAACGATGGGTATTGACGGGAGTGTTGATACTGATCTTTCTTCCGGGGATCAACGTGGTGGTGAGCATCGCCTTGCCGCTGTTCGGGATGAGCGAATTATGGATAGACTACAAAAGGGGAGAGTCGCATGAAAGTGATATTGAACAGTGATGTCGCCAACCTCGGTGAAGAGGGCGATATCTGTAACGTTGCTCCGGGGTACGCCCGGAACTACCTTCTTCCGAAAGGACTGGTACTCGAGTACAACCCGCGTAACATCGCGCTCCTCGAAGAGCGAAGGGCCGATATCGAACGCCGGAAAGCTGAGAAGCGCAAAGAGGCATCAACGGTCAAGGAGCGCATTGAAGCCGAGCCGATGAAGATCAGCATGACCGCGGGAGCAAACGGGAAGCTCTTCGGGTCGGTCGGCGCGTCGACGATCGCCGAACGCCTGGCGGCGGACGGTATCGAGATCGAACGGAAAAAGATCGACGTACCGGAGAAGAGCATTAAAACCGTCGGCAATTTCAAGGTGAAGATCCGCCTCTACGGCGACGAGGAAGCGGTGCTGACCGTCTCTGTTGAAGCGAGCAACGCACGGGAGATCGAGGCGGAAAAAGCGAAAGAGGCTGATCGTGGCGAGGAAGCGGCCCCTGCAGATGAACA
>JBKHFT010000107.1:0-11227 GCA_046540055.1 Alkalispirochaeta sp. | reverse complement strand
CCGGCCCCGTCGATCAGAGCCGCGTCTTCCAGTTCCCGGGGGACCTGTTTGAACGTCTGTCGGAGGAGAAAGATTCCGAACGCGCTCGCCGCGTAGGGCAGCGCGATCGCGGGGATCGAATCGACGAGTCCCAGGTGCGCCATCGTCCGGTAGTTTTCGACGATCAGTATTTCCGGCGTTATCATCAGTTGCACCAGCACCAGGCCAAAGGCGACGCGGCTCCCGACGAAATCGAACCGCGCGAAGGCAAATCCCGCCAGCGTTCCAAGAACGAACTGTGCCGCCAGGAGTCCGAATACCAACAGGATCGTGTTGAGCATATACCGGGGGAACGGTGCGTACACCCACGCCTCGGCAAAATGGGCAACGGTGAGCGGAGCGGTGAGGTCAAACCGTGTCATGTAGCTAGACGGGTGTACCGCAGCCCACACCGCGTACAGCAGCGGAACGATCCACAGGAGTGCCGCCGCGACGGCGACGACTCGATTCACGATCCCTCTCGACGTGGCAAGATAGTTGGCATCGTTCATTGGTAATGCACCCGTTCGTCGAGGTATCGAATCTTGAGATACGCCAATGACGCCAGCAGCACCAGAAGAACGACGGTAATCGTTCCGGCGTAGGAGGTATCGAAAAAGGAGAACGCCGTCTCATAGATATAGTACAGGATCAGATTGGACGCGTTGTTGGGTCCACCCTTCGTCAGGATGAACAACTGGTCGACCCCCTTGAACGCGTTGATAACCGCGTTTATCAGTACGAACAGCGTCGTCGGTGTAAGGAGCGGAAACGTAACGAACCGGAATCGCTGCCACGACCCGGCGCCTTCAAGGTGCGCCGCCTCGATGAGATCCCGGGGAATCGACTGGAGACCGGCAAGGTAGAAGAGCATGAAAAACCCCGACTCTTTCCACACGCTGAGAAAGATAATCGCCCAAAGGACCGTCCCCCGATCCCCGAGCCAGTTTGGACCGGCTACCCCGAAGACCCCGAGAATCCGATTGAGAAGCCCGATATCCGGCGTATAGAAAAAGAGCCAGATATTCGCCGCCGCGACCATCGGAAGGATCGTCGGCGTAAAAAAAGCTAACCGGAGGAACCCCCGCTCCGGTATCTTCCGGTTGATCCACAACGCCATTACGATCGCCAGAACGATGGAGGGAACCACCGTACCCAGAGCGTACAACAGATTGTTGACCGCCGCTTTGACAAATACGGGATCGTTCATCAGATAGGAGTAGTTCTCGAGCCCGAGAAAGCGAGCGGGCCGGACCGCCGTCGCAGGGCGGAAGACCGACGACAGGATCGTTGCTGCCGTCGGCCAATGGGTAAACAGAAGAAGAACCGACGCGGCAGGGGCAAGCAAAAGCCACCCCCACAACGTCCGTTGACGTAATGTCACGCGCTACCCCGCCGCCTATCGATAGGGACGAAGAAGCCGGTCAGCCTCCGCCTGCGCGTCGCCGAGAGCTTCCTCCGGCTCCGCCTCTCCGGTGAGGGCGGCCTGGATCGCGTCGTCGAGGAGCTTCCGGACTCGACCGGTCTGATAGGTCGACAACTCGGCGGTTGCGAACTCCAACTGGTCCCGAGCTACCCGCGCCGGCGGGAAATCCTCAACGTATTCGGAGAGCGCTTCCGTTTCGTACGCGTCGGGGCTGATACCGATGTAGCCGGTGCGGATGCTCCACTCGGCAGATCGTTCCGGGCTGGTCATGAAACGGATCAGACGCATCGCCGCGTGTCGTTCCGCCTCGGTCGTGTCTTTGAAGATGTAGAAGTTGCCGCCCCCGGTGGGTGAGCCGCGTCGGACCGACTCCGGGAGCATCGCTACGCCAAAGTCAAAATCGGCGTTGTCTTTGACCGCGGTGAGGTTGCCGGTGGTGTGCCACATCATTGCCGTAGTCCCCTCGAGGAACTGCTGTCGAAGCGTACCCCATTCAATGGTTCCCTCCGGCATAACCCCGTGCTCGACGCTGAGATCCCGCCAGTACTCGAGGGCTTCCACCACCGCCGGATCGTCGAAGTACGTTTCGGTCCCGTCGGGGCTCATCAGGACCTGGTCGTTCTGCATCGCAAACGCGCCGAACATCCAGTACGGATACCCCGTGGAGGGAATCATCAGTCCCCACCGACCGTCGTCGGGATCAGTGAGTTCCGAAGCGGCGCGCACCATATCGTCCCAGTTTTCGGGAGGAGAGTCCGGATCAAGTCCCGCCTCGCGGAACGCATCCTTGTTGTAGTACATCACGATCGTCGATCGCTGGAACGGAATACCCCACGTCTTGCCACCGGTTCGACCGTTCTCCATTAACGCCGGATAGAACGAATCGAGCCACTCCCGCTCTTCGTCGGTCTTGACGATATCGTCGAACGCGACGATCGCGTCTTGCTCCATCAGGTCATAGAGATCGATCGAAAAGAGGACCGACAGTTGTGCAGACTCGCCCGCTTCCAGCGCAGCCAGCGCCTTGACGCGGGCATCGTTGTAGTTACCCGCGTAGATCGCTTCGACCTTGACGTCCGGGTTTTCCGCCATGAACTCTTCGACCATACCGTCGATCACCGAGGTCAGCGGTCCACCGACGGCGATCGGATAGTACATCGTCAGCTCGACCGGCCCGTCCGTCTCTTCCGCCTCCTGGGTTCCGCTTGCACCGACAATCATTGCCGCCAGAACAAGCAGAGTCGCAACCAGCATCTTCGTGTTTCGCATACGTAAACTCCCTTTAGATCTATGATTACCAGGTTCCTACGGAACCTTCGGTTCCAGTGATTTCTCGGACTCGATGGACAGGAAGAGCTGTGTATCCGACGGGTGTGCGGAGCAGGTCGGTGGAGAACAGAAACGCGCCCCGCCCCCGTGTCCGGACACACTCCCCTCAGGCGTGCATCGAGGTTCCGGTGCCGGGATCGCTGGTTTTCTCGTGTTCTCCACCAACGGAAGATCCGGTGTATGTACCAGAACGATACCTGCAGAATGTTAGCAGAGTATTAGAATCGAACAGCCGACAGGTTGCCGGGGAGGAAGAGTAACTACCCGTGTCGTTGGTACAACCTGCCGGATCGATACGCCGGCATTTTTGCCTGTACCGGCCCTGCCGTCCGACCCCGTCACTTCGTGCCCGATGCGAGATTGGAGTCGTGGAAAAAGCGCTGCGCCACAAGGTAGAGCACGATAATCGGCAATACTGACATCGCCGCGGAGGACATCGTCGGCACCCATCGCACCATCGTCTCATCACGAAACGAGACGATCGCTACCGGAAGGGTCAGTCGGATCTGCTCGGTGATGACGACGAGGGTCCAGTAATACTCGTTCCAGTTGCGGACCAGCTGAATCAGACCAACAGAGATCAATGCGGGGCGCGCCGCCGACAGGTAGACGTGCCACAGTGTGGCCACCCCTGAACACCCGTCGATCTGTGAAGCCTCGTCGAGTTCCCGCGGGACCTGCAGAAAAAACTGGCGCATCATAAAGATTACGTATCCGTGCGCAAGATGAGGAATGATCAGTCCCCGGTAGGTATTGATCCATTCAAACCTGTTGATCACCATAAAAAGAGGAAGCATCACCGCCTGGGGAGGTATCATCATCGTACAGAGAACGAGAAAGAACAGCACCTCCCTCCCCGGGAACCGCCACCGGGCAAACGCGTAGGCGGCCAATACACCGGTCACCAGTTGTCCCGTTGTCAACAGCGTCGTCACGACGACGGAGTTGCGAAACCACCGGGCGTACGGCGTCAGATCGAACACCTCATGGTAGCCCTCCAGGGAAAAACTCGTCGGGAGAACGTACAGGAATCGATTGAGCACCTCCCCTGAGGAGCTGAAGGATATTCCGACCATCCAGACAAAGGGGAGTACCACAACGAGGGCACCAACTATGATCACAGCCTGCTGGAGTCGGCTCCCCACCGATTGATGCGCATTTGTTCGATTGGTCATCGGTAGAACACCCTTCCCTGCATCAGCCGGACGAAAAGAATCGTGATACCAAGCATAAAGACGAAAAGCAGGGTCGCCGCCGCGCTGGCCACACCGGTATCGAAAAAGCGAAACGCCTCACGCCATACGTAATAGACCCAGACGTTGGTTGCGTTGCTCGGTCCACCGTTCGTCAGAATCTGTACCGTTGCAAACACCTGGAAGGAGAACAGCGTAGTCATCACGAATACGAATAACGTCACCGGCGAGAGCATCGGGATCGTAATCTGCATGACCTTACGAATCGGCCCTGCTCCATCGATACTCGCCGCTTCGTAAAGTTGACGATCTATCTGTTTGAGACCGGACATAAAGAGAATCACGTTGTATCCAAAGGACTGCCAGACCCCGACGATCACGATCGCCGCCATCGCGCTCCGGGGTTCGTTGAGCCAGTTCGGACCTTCGATACCAATATCCGCAAGAAACAAATTGATCGGTCCGTGGAGGGAGTTAAACATCGTGAAGAAGGAAAGGCTCGCCGCCGAGACCGAGATCACCACGGGGATGAAGAACACCACTCGATAGAGCTTTCTCATCGACCCGGATCGCTCGATCATGAGAGCGAAGAAGAAA
The DNA here is from genome assembly GCA_046540055.1 of Alkalispirochaeta sp. Taxonomy (GTDB): domain Bacteria; phylum Spirochaetota; class Spirochaetia; order DSM-27196; family Alkalispirochaetaceae; genus Alkalispirochaeta. The sequence goes on along the minus strand of JBKHFT010000107.1, from coordinate 6,664 downwards.
CCGAGGACGATCGAAAGTGGTGTCTGCACGATCACATAGAGGAACGTATTACCGAGCACCCGCAGGAAGAGTGGATCGGTGAACAGGCGTGCGTAATTGGCAACGCCCACAAACCGTGTATCACCACTGATGAGATCCCATTCATTAAAGCTGATAAACACGGAGAAAAAGAATGGATAGATGAAGAACACCGAGAACAGCCCGATCGCCGGTACCAGATACGCGTAGGGTATCGACGAAACGGGCCGCCCGGTCCGTTGGGCGGCCACCGTCATGACAAATGACTAAAGGGGCTCGTGCACTACCAGCCGAGAATTCGCTCTGCCTCGGCGGCTGCATTGTCCAGTGCTTCGGTCCCGCTTTGTTCCCGGTTGAATGCGGCGTTGAAGTTGTCCAGCATCGACTGGGTGATCCTCGCATCCGTCGTGCCCGGCCAGTTATACCACCCGACCAGATCGTCGATCTGCTCGTAGGAGCGAAGGGATTGCGGGTTGGCCTCGACGAAATCCGCAAGTAGCCCGGTCTCACCAAGAAGACTCTGCCGGGGAGACATATACCCCAGCTCCTCTACAATTACCTTTGTCGACTCAGGCGAAAGCGCGAACTGGATGAACTCCCACGCAGCTTCCTGTTTTTCGGGGGTGGTAGGCATGATGTAGATATTGCTTCCACCTGCGGGGATCCGTCGCGGGTTCCGGCGTTGCGTATCATCGTGTTCCGGAAGAAGGAGTATCCCGAGATCGAAATCGGCGGCCTCGTTGAAGCGCGCGAGGTTACCCGTCGTAGCGACGATCATCGCGAGTGAGCCGTTAATGAAGTTGTCCGCCGCTTCACCCCCGGAGATGTTTGGCCAACTGCCGTCTTCGTGCATCATCCCCATCCACATATCCATGACCCGCCGCCCCGCTTCTCCGTTGAAGAGAATCTCCTGCGACTCGATATCGGCCATTCTCCCCCCGAAACTCTCGAGAAGCTGTTGAAACTGCCACGTGTCGTAGTCGAGCTGGAACGCGATACCGTGGGCATCGTCGTGCGTCTCGTGGGCGATACGAGCCCATTCCCGCAGCTCTTCCCAGGATTCGGGCGCCTCCGACGCATCGATTCCCGCTTCCCTCATCAGGTCCTTGTTCACGTAGATCAGCGGCGTGCTGATCGCATAGGGCAGCGCGTACTGTTCACCGGTATCCGGATCCTGGGCGAGCTCGAGCATCTCCGGAATAAAGTCGCGAGTACTGTACCCGTCGCGATCGATGTAATCCTGGGTGCTTACGATATCCAGCCCCTCTCGCATGTAGTTGCTCGCGGAGAGACCCATAATCGCAACCTCCGGCAATTGTCGTGCCACCGCGAGCTGTTGCAAGCGCTCGAGAAGTCCGCCGTACCACCCGGGTACGTTTTCGTGGGTGACAATGATATCATCCTGGGATTCATTAAACGCGTCCACGACTCGACCGATCGCTTCACCACGATCGCCGCCGAATACATGCATGAACTTCACCTCGACCGGTCCGGCGGACTCGTCCATTTCCGCCTGGCCGGTAGCCGAAACACCTACCGTTACCAATGCAACCATAGCAATCGCGGTTAGCACCGTTCTCATTCTGATTCCTCCTCATTTTTGTCAGATTACGGAGCCAGAATGACGGTACCGAGTTAACTTTCCGTTTAATTCCCATTAGTTTTCGGTTAACAGGCGGACGAGTGTGTTCGCGCCTTTGACCGTCCTGCGTACCGCCGGTACCGTGTCGCTATGTACGCAACTCGACACCCTCAGCGTCGGGACGCCCCGTTCCGCCGGGTATATGCGTTGGGTGACTCCACCCCCGCGGATCAGACTGATCCACGAGTCCATCGGATCGAAGAAGACGGTCTCTCCCGCTGGTGGCGTGCCCGAACAGCACGGGATGCCCGGAAGGCGGATCCTCCGCAGCAGCTCCGAGAGAAGGACGGACCGTCTGCGGATGGTAGCGACCGGGCTGCCGCCGGGGGGCCCCGCTTGCGGATCGTCCACGTCAACGACGCTCATCATTTCCATCTCGGCGTGCATCCAACGGGTGCCCTCGAAAACGCGGACGTACCGTCGGGTCTGCCGATTCATCGTATCGCCACGTACCTCGCAACTGCACGGTGGGCGTCGAAGGGAAACGCGACGGACCTCATCTACGTATCAGCGGGTGACGAACACACCGGCACATCTCTTGACGAGCTTCTCGGATACGTTCCCGATTCGTTCCGGATGAGTGCAGGGTACGCGTTCCAGAGTGTTCTCGGTCTCAACGCTGCGTCGATCGGGAATCACGATCTTGACCGCGGCCCCGCCGTCTTGCAGAAAGCGATCGTGGAATCGGCGACGTTTCCGGTACTCTCGGCGAATATCGTCGAGTCGGAGTACCTTGTCGACCATGCCGCTGCGCTGCTGGGAGAGACACGACACGGGATCACCCTCGGGATCATCGGCGTGACCACCGACGAACAGATCGACGTCCGGCGTGCCCTCGACGCACGGTTCACGATCGAAAACCCGATCGACGCGACGCTGAAATGGTACCGTCGCGTCGCACCGATCGTTGACGTCGTTATCGTCCTCAGTCATCTCGGTATCAACGTACCCGGCAGCAGACACCGTTCGCAGTGCGATGATCGTGTATTGGCGAAGGCGATCGCGGTAGACGCCGCCGACGGGCCGGTCTCGCTCATCATCGGGAGCCACACCCACACCGTCATAGACCCGGTAACCGAGCCGGTCGAAATCGATGGGATTCCGGTCTTCCAGGCAGGATGCAACATGGAGTACATCGGCGATATCGAGATCGACGTGGCACGGAAGGCGGTTCGCGGACGGCTTGTCCCGCTCGCCGAACTGCCGGGCACCCACGACGCCGGCGACGCCGAAATCGAGCGCAAGCTCCAGCGTACGATCGATCGCACGATCAGAGATCTCAATAGAACCGTCCTGACACCGGTTGCCGGCATCGCTCGAAGCGAAGATGCGGACATCGTAACGACTCTGGCGGACCGCCTGAGCGGAGAGTGCGCCCTGGCCAACACGATCACCGACGCGGTCCGCGCTCGCTTCTCTTCCGCCGGCACGGGGAGCATCGTCGTCGCCTGTGACGCATCGGGGATCCAGTCCGGCCTCACCGAAAAGAACCTTGCCGACAAGGTTCTCCGGATTGACGACCTGTATCGAATCATGCCCTACGCCGATTCGATCTTTCGCGCAATCCTGACGCCGGCTCAGGTGATCGCGATCCTCGGCAGCAACGCGTTACGTCGGATACCGGGTGACCGCCTCGAGAATAACGGTGGCGATATCGGCCTCATGGACTGGTCGAGGATCGCCCGGGGTTTTCTCCATTTTTCCGGCAACCTCAGGTATCGGATTGCCGATGACGGAAGCGGGTCAACATACAACGCATCGTCGTCGAGGCCGAAGGCCCGAACACCCGCTCCAACCGTGACCGATATCGTTCTGGACGGGAAACCGATCGAAACGTATCCGGACGACTACCAGATCATCACATACTGCAACTCCTTTTCCGCGATCGGGAATCAAGGGTGGAGTGAAAAAGATCCCGAGAGCTTTCTGGAATTCGGTGCCGTCTCGCTTCCGGCGACGGGATTTGAGGATACCCGGGAGCCCTTCCGCACGGCGGTGATCGAATCCCTGATGCAGAGCGGTACCGTCTCGATCACCCGGGACGGACGGCTCAGGTATCCGCAGCCGACGAATCGTGGCGTCGTTGATCGATGATCGCTCCCGAGAGCACGACCGTTCCCGCGAGGGCGATCGCCGCGGCACTGCGATACATCACCATCGTAGAAAACCGTTCTATGATCACCCCGCCGAGCCAGCTGCCGGTGATGCTACCCAACCCGAAATAGACCGAAGGGGCGAGAGCCTGGAAGAAGCTCCGGTGTCGCGGCGGCGCGATCCGGTGAATATAGTCGACCGTTGCGGCAAGAAAGAGACCGAAGGTGAGGCCGTGGCTTATCTGCAGAACGAAGAGCTGCGTGGTGGTTTGCAGAAGGGTGTAGCTGAACAACCGGACCGACAGTACCGCCAGAAGCGCCGTTACCAGAACGGGCCCTCGCATTCGCAACAGGATGAGACCTGAGAGAAAGAAGAACGGTATCTCCGACAGCGCCGCTACCGAATGGGCCAACCCGACATCGGAAACCGAACCGTCGAGCTCTTCAACCAGAATCGGAAGAAATGTCAACGCCGCCCGGAGACCTACAAACGCAAGGTACGACGCAACGACCAGGAATATGTACGGTTTGTTGGATATCACCGCAGCGATGTTCGCCCGCACGAAACTGAAGGAACCCCGAAGACCGAGGTTTCCCGCGGTGGACCCGGTTCCGGCTCGGTCCCGATGAACAGCGGGCACCCGGAGAACGAACCCCGCCGTAACAACGATCAACGCCAGATAGATCGGAAAGATGACGGGCGTGCCGAAACGGTCGGCGATAAATCCGATCGATACGCCGCCGACCGCGAACCCCGCCGATCCGAGGCCGCGGGCGATTCCGAAATTGACCCGGGGGTTCTCCTCGCGACGCGCCATGATCCACCCGTCAAGAACAGCCGGCAACGAATTGGCGGTCACCGAGTAGACCAACACCGTTACGAAAAGCGCGTTATACCACGTCACCACGGCGGGAACGGTTACGACCGCGATCCCGCCAACGATCAACGCACCGGCGATGACACGTTTCGGCGAGGAGACGCGGTCGACCACCGCGCCAAGCAGCGGTTGCCCGACGACCGCCAGCCCGAACACTGCACCCATAATTGGTCCGATCTCGGCGGGCGAGTACCCCTCCGTTCTGAGATAGGGCACCATAAACGCCTCAAAGGTCACAAGCGCGGACCAGAAAAGGAACTGGATAAGCGCAAACAGTACGGGCTCGGCGCGGGACGTCATGCCCGGAGAGTACTGTATGACCGATCGACGCGGCTACCGATGCCCCCCGCCGCTAATCGAACCTGCCACACGGCACAATGCCGCTCCCTCCGGCGGGGCCGGCGATGTCGTGATAGAGACGCTCCTCACCTCCCCGGCACCGCGAGAGCGTGTATTGCTCGGTCAGTATTGCTCCGTCCCCTGGATACCGCCCCGTATTGCTCAACCCGTATTGATCCGTCCCCCGTATCCCGGGTATGAAAGCGGGAGGATGCCGGATTCACACCGAGACCGCCGGTGGGCGCGCTATGCGTCCGCCCTGTTATTCTTGCTCATATCGCAGGTCGCGTTCACCGAGAGCGCGCCGGTATGGGTGGGTGCGAGGGTCCACGGCGGCCTGGCGACCGGAAGCGGGTCGGGGTACTGGGACTGGACCACCCCCGGACAGACGGGGAGATTTCGTCCCGGATACGCGGTCGGCGCAGGGACGGAGGTCAGACTTGGTCTACAGCCGGCACTGGAGCTGAGTGCAGGCGCTCTCTTCACGACGGCGACGGTGTCGCAGACCGTCAACGGATCAACGATCGCATACACCGAGGGATCCGTCTCGTTTCCGTTTCTGGCGCACACCTCCGTCCCCGCCGGTGCCGGGAGGGTCGGCGTGCTGCTCGGGCCGGCGGTAACCCTCCTCCCCTTTCCAACCACGCGAACCGTTGACGGACCGTCATCGTCACCATCGCCGTCCCTGTCGTCGGAACCGACGGAAGCGTACGCGGGTGCGCCGGTGCAGGCGTCGATGGAAGCGGGGGTTGAGTGGAGCGTTCCCGTTTCGTCCCGACACAGGACGGTCATCGGTCTTCGCTTCGTCCATCCCCTGACGAGTCCCGGGTATCGATGGCTCGCCGACAGCGAGGGGAACACCCGGATCAACCGGTTCGACTTTACCGCATCCTTCCTGCGTCGCATCGGGGTACCTCCGCCGGCAGCGGAGGCGCCTGAGGGTCTTCGCCCGGAAGTGATCCCTTCGCGAATTCGCGTCGGAATTGAGGTGCATGCCGGAACGGCGATCGGAACGGGAAAGAGTCACTGGGACTGGTACGGAGGAGGCCCGGTGCAGCGAATGCCGCTACCCGCCGGATCGATCGGGGTGAAAGCGGTGTACCCTTTCGGGGATCATCTCTCCGTCGGTGGTGGTGTGCGATACGCCGTCAACCCCACCCGTCTCTCAACCTCTTCGACCGTTGCGGATTACCGCCACGACTCCGTCGAAGGGTCCCTGGCGGTCGAGCTTCTCGTGCCGTGGCGGTACCGCTTCCGCCGGGAAGGTGATCGGCGGAACCTCGTCGTCTGGGGGGGACCGGCGCTGGTTATCCTTCCCGGTTCTGCCTCCGTGCATCCCGTCGACGCCTACGATCTCCGAGAGGCCACACCGGACCGACCGTTCAATATCGGTGCGGACCTCGGTCTCGGCGTCGATTACCGGACGCATCGTCTCCAGTTCCGGTACGTCACGTTGTACACGGCACCGGAATACCCGCGCACCGACGGCGACGACGCATCCGATCTGAGATGGCACCGTTTCGAGATCGGCGTTACCTGGTTTCTGTCCGGGATATCACGTCGGCACCGGTAATACCTTGATACGCCGGAGAACAACCTCCGCCCTCGTTCCACCGAACTCCCGGGTCAGGGGACTCTTACGAGATCCATCTTGACCAGGGTTTCGGCGATATGCACGGCGTTGAGTGCCGCCC
>JBKHFT010000106.1:0-11399 GCA_046540055.1 Alkalispirochaeta sp. | reverse complement strand
AACGATCCGGCCGAAGTATGACTCAATTGCTCGAACAGTATTCCTGATGTCCGCAACACGATTATCGCAGCGGATCCAAAGATCAGCAGGAGGCTGCCGCCGATAGACATGACCTGGAGCGTACGTTCGGAAAGTGAGTTGGAACCGGCGACACGGAATACCAGTGAAAGGGGCGCCATCTCCCGGGACGCGAACAGCGGGGAAATCTGCAACGCTTCGCCCACTGCCGCAAGCAACGCAAGCAGCGCGCCTCCAAGATATGCCCCGGCGTAGCGCTCGCGTTGGATAACAGCGACTACAAGAACGGCGGTGACCACAAAGAAAACACCGTTCATGGAGAGCGCGTAGATCGGAACGAACCGAGAGTATACGGAAACCGGTACGACGAGAGCCACCACCGCGTTCGCGATCGCGTATCCGGAGACGAGTATTGCGAACCACGGTGAAAAGCGACGTGGGAAGGCAGAACGAAAGAGCCATACAAAGGCCGCGAGTGCGGCGTGGGCTCCTGTATACTCGATCCGAAGCTGAGTGCTCCAGGAGATGTCCGTCCATACCCGGGTGGCCACCATGCTTCCGGTCACAAGGATTCGAACCGCCAGTGAAAGGAAGAACGCCGCGGCAAAAAGCGGTGTCAAGGAACCGGATCTACGCGGTCCGGTGCCGTAAAGTGCGACGAGATACAGGGTCATCAGGAACAACCCGCCGGCAACGAAGAGGTCATACACCAGCTCCACGGTAGCCCATGATTCCACATCCTCCGGAGTTCCAATGATAATCGGACGCCACAGTCCGCCGCGACGATGGTAAAAATTGGAGACATGAGCAACCACCCGTATCCGGTCTTCCCGGGGACGTACCCGCACTGTCCGGATTCTGTAGAGGGGTACGCTTTCCTCCTTGGTGACGCCGGGGGTGCCGCTCGCGGCAACCGGCACCCCGTCCACGTACAATCGGTACGCTGTTGATGCGGGCGGTATAAACAGTGCCAGTTCATCCGTGTCGGAAGGCAGTCTGATAATCCGTGCGTAACTGCCGTACCCCTCACCGCCGTTCCAGACGCCGGGAATCGAGATAGTACCGTCGGCGTCGGGCAGGGTATCCGCAGCAGGATCGATAAAACGCCCCCACCAGAACGCCCACTCTCCGGTCAACCGCTGTATACCATCGGTCTCCAGACGCACATCACTCAAATCCAGAACGTAACGGTCATCATCGGGGCGGGCATCGGCCGTCATACCTGCCGATGAGACGAGGAGAAATACAAGCATTCCGATTACCGTGCGACGCATAGTACCGGACCAAACCTGATTGAAATGATACTATATTTCTTCCCGGTCGACACACGATTCGCCTTCTGGAGACACGACACGTCCGGCGATCGTCGCCATCGCCCGGTTCGTGTGGACCTGTGGTAGACCGGTACCGTTCCGACGGTTACAATTATTGGAACATGGGTGAAACAAAAGGGCGGCGCCCGACGATTCGGGATGTTGCACGAACGGCGGATGTCTCCGTCGGGACGGTAAGCCGCGTTCTCAACCAGCATCCGAACGTTCACGATCGTACGCGTCGCCGAGTTCTCGAGACGATGCGGGCGATGGGATACGAGCCGGTATTTGCCGCGCAGGAACTTGGTCGGGGCACGAGACCCACGATCGGACTGTCAACCGGTCTGGGTACGCGACGCCTGGTCCCGTTCTTCCAGGTATTTCACGAGCGGCTCACCGAATCCGCGGCGAACGACGGGTTTCGGTTCATCGAGATTCCGACCGGTCCCGACGGAATGCCGGAACACCTCGCCGACGCAATGGTTCTCTTCGGTACCCACGACGATGACGCGCGCATCCAGTACCTGCGACAGCAGGGTGTTCCCTTCGCGGTGATCGGGCATCACCCGGACTGTTTTTCCATCGCATCAGACGATTATGACGGGGGACGCATCGCAGCGGAGCATCTCCTTCGCCTCGGGCACGGGAGCTTCTGGATCCTCACCGGGGGGCTCAACGGTCAGGCATCGCGGGATCGTCTGCGAGGGAGTACTGACGCCCTGTCCGCGGCGGGGGTTACGGTGGCAGACCGGGACATCCTCGATACAGATTTGAACCCCCTGGGAGGATACCGCGCCGTCGCAGCGGCGCTCCGGTCGCGAACCGTACCGTCGGCGATCATTGCCGCAACGGACGAGCTGGCGATCGGTGCCTGGGCCGCTCTCGATGACCATGACTTGCGAGTTCCCGGGGACGTCTCGATCGTGGGTTTCGACGATCTCCCCGAAATCGGTGAGCGCCTGACCACGATCCATCAGGATTTTCACACCCTCGCAGACACAGCGATCCGACTTCTTCGTCGGGCGATGAGCGCGGAACCACCGCAACAGGTGCTTTTGCCGGTACGGCTGGTAACCCGGGAAACGACGCGTCGGTGCGATTTCCCTTGACCCTCGCCCGAAACGATGTATACTTACACACATATTGGAAACGGTTCCAAATGTTCAAGGAGGAATATATGAAGCGATTTCTGACGGTACTATCTGTGTTGGTGATCTCAGGGGCGTTCGTTTTCGCAGGAGGGTCGCAGGAGCCTGCTCCTGAAGACACCGGGCCTGTTACTATCCGGATCATGGGATACGGTGGTCAGGACCCGGCAATCGTTGTCCGTCTCCTTGACGAGGTCATCGGATCCCGTCTCGAAGAGGACGGAATCGAGCTTGTCTACGAACCCCTCGAGGGAGATTACAACGCGCAGCTCTTCAACGCGCTCTCCGCCGGTACCGCAGGCGACATCGTCTACATTCCCGCCGAGACCGCACCGGGAATCATCGCTACGGGTCAAATCATGCCTCTTGATGACGTGGTCGACGCAGACCCGTTTATCGATTCCCTCGTAGAGACATACACCTTCGACGGTTCCCTCTACGGAATCGCGAAAGACTTCAACACCCTGGCGTTACACTACAATATGGATCTTTTCGACGAGGCCGGTGTTCCATATCCCGACGAGAACGACACCTGGGAGAGTCTTGCGGAAAAGCTCGCTGCAGTCAGCGAACTGGGGGATGACATATACGGTTTGAGCATCCCGACGCTCTACGAGAGGTTCGGGTTTCTTCCGTTCTCCAATGGCTGGCAGCCCTTTGATGCCGACGGAACCACCGATTTTCTGGACCCTGCGTTTGTCGAATCGATGGAATACCTTGTGGGATTGTATGAAGACGGTTCCGCAGTGATGCCGCAGGATCTCGGTCAGGGATGGAGTGGTGGTGCCCTCGCAACCGAACGGGTTGGCGTAGCCGTCGAAGGCGCGTGGATCCTCGGGTTCCTTCGGAACGAAGCACCGAACCTTCAATTCGGTACCGCACCTCTCCCCCTTTCGCCTTCCGGTACACGTGGGAATTTTCTCTACACGGTGGCATACGGGATCAACGCCAACACGAAGCACCCTGAAGCTGCAGTGAAGGTCCTCGAGGCGCTTACGAGCGTCGAAGCGCAGCAGTTTATTCTTGAGGAGGGCCTCGCGATCCCGAGCCGCGCGGCCCTCGCGGACAATCCCTTCTTCGATGCCGATACGCCTGAGGCAACGGCGAACCGCATCATATTCGAAGGCGCTTCGGACGGAAACGTGCAGGGGTATCAATTCGGTACGGTCGGTACGGACTGGTTTCAACCGATCAACGCGGCGATCACCTCCGTCGTGACCGACCAGGGAACACTCCAAGAGGAATTACGGCGAGCGCAGGAGGAAACGGAGGCGTTGATCGAGCGCAGTCGGTAATCTCCCTCGGACGTCTCGTCTACCGGTGACGCCCACGGACTTCCCGGGAACCGTTTCCCGGAAGTCCGCGCCGGCCAATTCCGTCTTCCCGGGAGGTACCATGGATCGGAGATCATCAATAGCGGCGTATCTGTTTCTCACACCGTTCCTCGTGATCCTTGGCGTATTCTTTGTCTACGCCGCGGCTCGCGCCGTGTGGTTCAGTTTTACCGATTTCAATCTGTTCAATCAGGGGAACTGGGTTGGACTGAAGAACTACCTTGCCCTCTTCCGGGAAGCCAACTTCTTGCGGGCCCTGCAAAACTCGATCGTGTTTGCGGCGATCGTCACCACGGCCCAGACGATCGGGGCACTGCTGGTAGCAGCAGCCCTCAATTCGCGGATTCGCGGGATCAACGCCTTTCGAGCGGCGTTCTATATTCCCAGTATTGCGAGCTCGGTGGTGACAACGATCATCTTTCTCTGGTTGTTTCAGCGCCGCGGACTTATCAACTACCTGGCGACGCAGGCGATCGCGTCACGGGAGGTGATCGTCGTGTTTCTGGGGGTGATGATCACGACGCACTGGTTGCAGGTTGCGCTGGCCCGGAGGCACCGGCGGCCCGCCCACGCGCTGGAGCCGTCATTTCTTCTGGCTGCGATCCTCGTGGCAATCGTCGTAACGGCGATCCTCCGGGGACTCGGGATCGTTGTGGTGCAGGAGGCGGAGCCTGTCGGAATCATCTGGCTGCAGACCCGACAGCGGGCGTTCGGCATCCCGCTACCGCTCATCGCGATCATGATCCAGAATACCTTCACGACGATCCCGACGATGATGCTTCTTTACCTCGCCGCGCTGCAGGACGTATCACCGTCTTTGTACGAGGCTGCGTCTCTTGACGGAGCGGGATGGTGGCGCCAGTTCGTATCCGTCACGCTGCCGTCGGTACGACCGATCACCTTTCTCGTTGTCACCCTCGGGCTGATCGGGACGCTACAGATGTTTGACCAGGTAGCGATATTCGGCGACGCCGTCCCCCTGGAGTCGGTGATCACCCTGGCGTACTTCGTGTACGACCGAATGTTCCCTGGCGCACAACTCCCGGAGGTCGGCCTTGCGAGCGCCGCAGCGCTGTTTCTTGCGTTTCTCACCCTGATGATCGTCGTTGTGCAGCGCCTCTTCATTTCCTCGGAGGGTGACCGATGAACGTGATATTCTCGGCCGACTACTATCTGCAGCGTCGCCGGTGGGCCCGGCTCGGGATTCTGTATGTGGTGCTCCTCGGATTTTCCCTCTTCTTTCTCGGTCCCCTTTTGTTCTCGGTACTCATGAGCCTGAAAGATGATCCCCTGGAGTATCCGCCGTCCCTCACCGCACCCCAACTCAACCCGCGGAACTGGGCCGAGGCGGGACGACTTGGTCGGGAGGGTGCGGGGCGTCCACTCTTCGGCGGCTTCGCCCCGGGGGCGGACGTCGCATTTGCGTTCGAGGTTCTTGTCCCCGACGGGTACGACGCGGCCCTCGATGGTCCGGTGGCTCAGGTCGGAATTCCCCGCCGTCGACCCGGGTCCGGCCTGGGGGCGGTCATGGCGATCGACTACGCCGCCGATTGGGCCGAGCTCTCGGTTACTCGGGGAGACGTCACAGAGGTTCCCCCCGTGGACGGTGAATCGGTTGGGGATCTGGTCACCTGGCACGTGCGTATTCAGTACCCCGCGGATAGTGACGGCCCGATGATCGATCGGGTACCCCTCGACATAACCCTCGGACCGGGGGTCCGCCTCGCATCGGCGGAGCTCGCGCCCAACCGCCTCGAGCGGCGGGGCAGGATCGTCAGTTACGACTCGATCGTACCGGGAAGCCTGGGTTACATCTTTCACAACTACGTCCGGTTGTTTCGCGAGGCCCGGAGCGTCTCCAGTGGTGAGAGTCTCTTCCTCCGATGGATGATAAATTCCGGGATCTACGCGTTCTTTCGGGTCCTGAGTAACGTAATCTTCGCCACAATGGCAGGCTACGCCCTCGCACGGTACCGGTTTCCCGGGAGAACCGTCGTGTTTTTCCTCGTTCTCTTTGCCCAGATGGTCCCGGCACAGGTCACGTTTATATCCAACTATCTGGTGGTTCGGGACGGCGTGTTCGGTATCAGCCGTCTGTTCGGGATAAATACGCTCCTGAATTCGATGGCTGGTGTCATCATCGGCGGTGCCGGTGCATCGGCGTTCATCGAGGCGGGCAAGGTGTTCATCATGAAGCAGTTCTTCGAGACGATTCCGAAGTCCACCGAGGAGGCGGCGGTGATCGACGGCGCCGGGCACTGGCAGCGCTTCGCACTGGTCATGTTTCCACAGGCACGGCCGGCCCTTGGAGCGGTCGCTATTCTGACGTTCCAGGGAGCATGGAACGATTTCTTCTGGCCCCTGGTGGTTCTTACCTCACCGGAAGAGATCAAGACACTCCCGATCGGGCTTCTGTCTTTCCGCCAGACCTACGGCGCCGCCGGTGACTGGGGACTTATCCTGTCCGGGGCAATTCTGAGTGCGCTCCCGGTGGTGATCATGTTTATCGTGTTTCAGCGGTATTTCCTGCAGGGAATCTCTCTGGGAGGGAGCAAAGAGTAAACCACCATGCTTGACACCACACCTGTTCCACTCAACTCGCAGAACAATCTCGTGCTCAAGGAAGACCGGACCTATTGGGTTGCCGATCCTTTCGGAATCGCCTCGTCTCCCGAGCACGGAATCTACCACGGCGACACCCGGGTGCTCTCGTACTTTCGATGGACCTCCTCCCGAAACCTCACGCTTCTGCGAGCGGTTCCTCTCCGGCCGGACCGGATTCGCTTCCATATGGCAGTCATGCGGGGACCGGACCAGATGCTGTCGGTGGTACGGGACGTCGCTACCGGGGATGGGGTGGTACGCGACGCGGTTTCGGTGACAAACTACCAACGGGAAGAAATCGAGATCGACCTTCGTTTTACCGGGAGTGCCGATTTTACCGACCTTTTTGTCGTCCGTGGTTTCCCCACGACTCCTGCGGGAACGACTGAACAAACTGTGGCGGACCACTCTATCACCTTCGACTATCGAAACGAGCGCTTCTCCGCGGGCACGAGGGTTACCGTCACGGGGCCCGGCGCTACGATCGGATCCGAGGGCGCGCAGGTGGACGCCCGGTTTCGATTCCGCCTCGCGCCGGGGGCCACTCAGGAGGCGACAGTACAGATCGACGCGTGGTCCGCCTGGGATCGCTCCCGTGTCCCGACGGCCTCCCTCCCTACCTACGCCGAGTGGGAAGGATCGGTCCCGACCTCCGTACCGGAGCGACTTCCCGAGGTGTACCGGAACGTGTTCCACACGGCGGTTCGCGATATCCGGGGCCTCCTGCTGGCGACGGAGGACGGTCCGTTCCCGGCGGCGGGTATTCCCTGGTACGTGGCGGTGTTCGGCCGGGACGCGCTGATCACCGCTCACTTCCTCCTTCCGTGGCGACGGGATATCGCGATCGGGGTGCTGCGGCATCTTGCCCGCCATCAGGGAACGACGGTCGACGGGCGAACGGAAGAGGAGCCCGGAAAGATCCTCCACGAGTTACGGGATGGAGCGCTCGCGGCAATCGGGGTGATTCCCCACCGGCCCTACTATGGAACCGTCGACGCGACTGCACTCTTCGTGATGCTCGTTGCGGAGACGGATGACCCGGATGTGATGCGCGAGCTTCAGCTCCCGTGGGAGCGGGCGCTCCGGTGGATCCGGGAATACGGCGACCCCGACGGCGACGGATTCGTCGAGTTCAACAGCGGAGGCGGTACGAGCGGCGGAACCGTCGTGCAGAGCTGGAAAGACAGTCACGACTCCATGTCCCACGCCGACGGGGTCCTGGCAAGCGGACTGGTGGCCGGTGCGGAGGTGCAGGGGTACAGCTACGCGGCATTCCGGGCCGCGGCGACGATGTACGCGCGCCTGGGTGAACACGAGAAGGCCCGGGAGTGGAACGCCACGGCGGATCGTCTTGCCGACGCGTTCGATAAGGCGTTCTGGAACGAAGGTCTCGGCAGCTACGCGATGGCGCTGGACGGAAAGAAGGAGCCCCTTCTCGTCCACTCGTCCAACGCAGGGCAGCTCCTGTGGACGGGCATCGTCCGGGAGGATCGTGTTCCCCGTCTGGTAGCGGCGCTCTTTTCCCGGCAGCTGTGGTCAGGATGGGGGATCCGCACCCTCGGTACAGGGGCACGACGGTACAACCCCGTGAGCTATCACAACGGATCGGTGTGGCCTCACGATACGGCGATCGTCGCCCTGGGCCTGCAACGCTACGGGTACCATGACGAAGCGGACCGGATCGCCCGGGCGCTCTACGATCTTGCCGCAGGGGAAGACGACCTCCGCTTGCCGGAACTGGTGGCGGGGTATCCACGGGACGACGGTCCGCCGGTGCCTTATCCCGTTGCATGCCGACCGCAAGCGTGGGACGCTGCGGCGCTTATCGCGCTGGCGTTCACTTACGGACACCGATAGGATCGAATAACCGCGGTTATCCACAACGTTGGGAGGCGTTTTCAATCGAGTTTGTCCCGATCGTCCGGAACCCGATTGGAGAGCCGCTATTTGATCATCCTGCGTGTCGATGCGTATATTTAAAGAGCGGGTGGAGATTCTTCGATACAGTGGAGACCCCTGCACCATATCGGGTACACTGGTACGGGATTCAACAGGTCATTGAATCTGACGGAAATCGGATTCCGGACAACAAGGAAATGGAGAACCACCACCGCGGGATGAAAACGAAAAACAATACCAACCGCGTCGCAATCGGTCTG
Organism: Alkalispirochaeta sp.; assembly: GCA_046540055.1. GTDB lineage: Bacteria > Spirochaetota > Spirochaetia > DSM-27196 > Alkalispirochaetaceae > Alkalispirochaeta. The sequence goes on along the minus strand of JBKHFT010000106.1, from coordinate 2,823 downwards.
AAATCGAAGATGATACTCAGGCGAATTCTTGCCGAAACCCCCGAGCTGGAAACGATCCTCCGGGAATCGGAGAGCTCCGCTGAAGTGCACCAGCGGCTTCGGGACTGGGTAATGCAATGGATGGAAGACCATCCCGTGGCACGGTCGTTCTACGAACGACAGGATGTGTCCCGTCGCGCGATGAAAGCACTCCAATGGGACGAGATAGCGGCGATACGGATTCTGGATTATATCGACCATACCGGTCTGGCGGTCACCGACCTCAATCAGCGGGGCAGAACGATTCACAGCGAACCGTTCAATCTGATGTTCTTGGCATACCGACAGGGAACGGGAGGAGGAAAGCCGGCGTTCTTTCTCGATATGCTTAATCTCTTTCGGCAATTCACCGGCAAAGACGTTCGACAGGTACCCGGCAAAGAACAGATAACGGAATGGATGAAACGATATCCCTCAGGGCTTGACCGGGAGATCATCACCCTCAGGGAGCGGAACAGGGACCGAATCCTGAACATTCTCGTCGATCGGATAGAGAAGGGTGTTGTGTCCGACGAGAGATACGTGTTCCCACCCGGTACCACCCGGGAAGAGAAGCTGGATATCGCCCGGAAATGGTGGGACGATCGGTTATTCCATCTGAAGTTCGCCGTCCGATCTCCCGAACTGCTGCAGAAGATGCTCGATGATACCCTGGAACCGGAAACGATGCAGACCCTCGGGAAGGCGCGGGAGGCGGGCATTCCAACCTTTGTGAACCCCTATTATCTCTCGTTGCTGCTTGTGCGTGAGCCCTTCGAATACCAGGGGATCGACCAGGCGATTCGCGATTATGTGCTCTTCAGTCGGGAACTGGTGGAAGAGTTCGGAGAGATAGTCGCCTGGGAGCGGGAAGACGTGGTGGAACCCGGTGTTCCGAACGCCGCCGGCTTTCTTCTGCCCTCCCGCCATAACGTGCATCGTCGATACCCTGAGGTTGCAATCCTGATCCCGGACACTATGGGGCGCGCCTGCGGCGGGTTGTGTTCCTCGTGTCAGCGTATGTACGACTTCCAGGGAGGACACCTCAACTTCAAGCTTGAAGAACTGAGGCCGGAAGAACGGTGGCCGAAGCGACTGATCCGACTTATGGAGTATTTCCGTACCGATTCGCAGCTCAGAGATATCCTCATTACCGGTGGTGACGCCTTGATGAGCGGTGACCGGTCTCTGAGGAAGATCCTGGACGCGGTATATGAGATGGTGCGTGAAAAGAGGAATGACAACCGGTCCCGAAAGGATGGGGAAAAATTCGCGGAAATCCTCCGGGTCCGTTTGGGAACCAGGCTTCCCGTCTATCTGCCCCAGAGAGTCACCCCCGAGCTCGTCGCGTTGCTGAAGTCGTTTCGGGAAAAGGCGCAGAGCGAAGGTATCCGGCAGTTTGTGATTCAGACGCATTTTGAATCGCCCCTCGAAGTCACTCCCGAGTCGAAACAGGCGGTGGAACGTCTGCTGTCGGCGGGTTGGATCGTGACGAATCAGCTTGTGTTTACTACCGCAGCGTCGCGGCGGGGACATACCGCCCGGCTGCGTGAGGTGCTCAACGATATCGGGGTTCTCACGTACTACACGTTTACCGTGAAAGGCTACATGGAAAACAGCCATGAGTTCGCCACGAACGCCCGGGCCGTACAGGAACAGATAGAAGAGAAAGCTCTCGGGGTCCTCGCAGGCGACGATAAGGAGTTGCTCGATGCGTTGAACGAGCCTGAAGATATGCGTCGGACGATCGATCGGATCCGGGCGAAAGCGGGCGTACCATTTCTGGCTACCGACCGGAACGTGCTGAATCTGCCGGGCGTCGGGAAGAGCTTAACCTTTCGTACCGTCGGAATCACTCGCCACGGGCGGAGGATACTGTCCTTCGATCATGACCGTTCGCGGAGACACAGTCCGATCATTACAAAAATGGGCCCGGTAACGATCGTCGAATCGAAACCGATGGCCAGGTATCTTGAGCAGCTGGAGGAGATGGGTGAAGACCCCGACGAGTACCGAACCGTCTGGGGTTATTCGCTGGGGGTGACGGAACATCAGGCGTCGGTCTTTTCCTATCCCGGGTACGATTTCTCGGTGACGCCGGAGATTACCAATCTGAGAATCGAACAGTAATCCCCTCTATCACCAACAACGACGACACGTGAAGCCACAGGACCGATCCGGCGACAGATCTCGCATCGTTCGTTCGATTACTCCGTTGGACCCGCTCATTCGCCGGGACGCGCCTCGGCGCTTCCGATCGTTACCGGATGCCGGATTACACTCCGTACGCCCGTCGGGAGATTCTCCATCGTCATCTCGGCGTTGAGGATCTCCAGCGCGCGGATCACGTTGATCATCCCCAGGCCGGTACCGCCCGGTTTGGTAGAACGGCCGCGACGGAAGTAGGAACTGCGCCGAACATCGATCGGTCGATCTCCCGCACGTTCCCAGGGAAGATGTCTGCCCCGGTGGGTCACCGTAATCTCGGCCCAGGTATCGACGGACGCCAAAGATATCGTAATCGTCCGGTCTGCGGCGCCTTCGGTTGCCTCCACGGCGTTCTTGATCACGTTCTCGAGGATCGTCATGATCGTGTTTCGCCGGGTCGTGACGTGAACTTCGTCGGGAAGTTCCAGGACGATCGGTACCTGGTGCTTCAACCCACTGTTGATACCCACAAAATAGTAGGTGACCCGCCGGAGCATCTCGCTGAGAGAAACCGTTTCCTCTTTGTAATGATCGCCGGCGGTGGCGACGTACAGAATCGAGTCGACCCGTTCGTTCAGACGTTCTCCGTAGTAGTGG
>JBKHFT010000105.1:0-11437 GCA_046540055.1 Alkalispirochaeta sp. | reverse complement strand
TCATCCCCCCGCGAAAGGGGGCAGCAGGGCGATCTCGGAGATCTTCTCGAGGAACTCGGAATCGTCGCGGATACGACCGTCGACGGCGATTTTGAACCGTACCGTCCCGAATCCGGGATAGATGTCGAGGATCGCGACTCGAAGATCGGCGACCTGCATCGGAAGGGCGATCGTGACTGCTACCGGCGCGGCGGCAAGATCAGAAAGGGGGCCGAAAAGGCGAACCGGAACCTCCCGTGAAGACCCGTGTGCTCCATGTGCTCCTGGCGCTCCACCGGTGACCGCTGAACTGTCGCGTTCTGCGGAACGATCCATGCTCCGTTCTCCTTTCAATTCCGGTACTCCAGTCGCTCCACCGACCCGCGGCGACCGTCGTACACCGCGAGGGTCCCCGTGAGGGGCGTGGGGGAACCATTGGTGCACAACGAGATACAATCGGACACCTGGAGTGCCGCAATTACTGCTACGGTGGTCGGAAGGATCGGTTTTGCCGCTGCAGGGGTATCGGCGAAATCGGGACCGAAGGCGTCGGCGTATCCGGGACCGTCGCCGGGAAACGTCGTTGCCTGCCCGTACCACCCTTCGACGCCGCCGTGAAAGACGGTACACCCCGTCCTGCGCCGGATCGCGTCCAGTTCGGATCGTGCGGCAAAGGAATCAAGGCAGTCGAAGAGAACGAAGGGTGGAGCCGGCGGGGGGGCGTCCCGCTCCGGGTCGGAACGGGGACCGGCACCGGGGGCGATCCCTGTGGTGGAAGCATCGGGGGGGCCGGAATGGCGACCGGTGTCGGTCGGCTCTCCGTCGGGACGCCACACCGAGGAACTCCGGAGAAAAGATCCCTCGGTAATCGCTTCGGCGCGGCTGTGGATCGTCAGGTCGGGATTTACCCGGACGAGTTCCCGGGCAGCATCGTCAACTTTCCGGCGCCCCAGGGAATCCGGTGTATAGAGAATCTGCCGGTTCAGGTCCGGGGCGTCGACGATACCGGGGTCCCACAGCTCCAGAGTGACCGGCGCGATCCGGGCGATCGAGGTAGCCACATGAGACCCGAGGCCACCGACCCCGGCGATCACGATCGGGATGTCCCTGAGAACCTCCCACCCTCCATTTCCGAGAATGGAGAGATGGCGTTGATACCGTGATTCTTTCATCGTGTGGTAGACTACGGGTATGGCTGTACAATTTCAACTCGATACCGCAACGATTACGATTACCCAACCGCGTCCGATCGAAAAGCTGTACGTAGAGGTCTCGGCGGGATGCAATCTCAGTTGCGAGATGTGCTTTCGAAACGCCTTCGACGAGGAACTCGCTCCGATGACCGATCGAACGTTCGATCGCCTCATCGACGAGATCGCCCGCCTCGGTGCGCTGAAACAGATGATGATCGCCGGCATCGGTGAGCCCTTCACCCATCCCCGGCTGATGGAGCTGGTGGAAGCGGGAAAACGCGTCGGGGCCGACGTGTGGATTCAAAGTAACGGTACGATGCTCGGGATGGAGATGCTTCGACGGTGCGCTCTCGCAGGGGTGGACGTCCTGGTCGTATCTCACGAGGAGTGGCCCTTCGGACACCCGACCCATGACGCGGTCTTCCGTGTTGCCGAACGGTTGCGGGCTTTGAAGAAGGAGTTGCCGTCCCTTCGGGCTCCCCGTCTTGCGATGGAGACGATCCTCACAACCTCCAACATCGACACCGTCGCAATGGCGGCAAAACGTGCCCTCGACGCGGGGGTGTGGCAGATCGTCCTGACCAATATGCTCCCCACCGAGAACCGTTTCATCCCCGAGACGCTCGCCCTCGGCGGAGAAGACGAGATGCTCCGGGATTTTCTGAAGGTGGTGGAACACCGGATGCAGTATCGGATACCGAAGTTTCAGCTCAACACGGAGCGGCACTGCGACTTTATCGAGAAGAACGCCACCGTCGTACGCTTCGACGGAGAGGTGTCACCGTGCTACCGCTTTCTTCACACCGGCTACGAGGCGGGACCCGAGTCGGCACAGCGGGTGCTGCACCATTCCTTCGGTTCGATTCTGGAGAGGAATCTCGACGAGATCTGGCACTCTTCCGAGTACGAGGCGTTCCGCTACAAGGTGCAGAACTGGTTGTATCCATCGTGTCCCGACTGCCATTTCCGGGAGGGGTGTTCCTTCCTCGACGACACCAGCGCGGACTGCTGGACCAACGAGCCGAGCTGCGCCAACTGTCTCTGGGGGCGCCAGATCTACCTGTGTCCGTGACGGCGGTCAGGTGTTCACCTTCCACCGGTAGGAATCACCGTCGGTGAGCTCCTTTCCGTAGATCGGTACCCGCCGTTTGATCTCGTCGACAAGCCACGGGAGTGTGGCAAAGACCTCTCCCCGATGCCCCCCGGCGACGCCGACGACCATCGCCGTTCCGCCGACGGGGACGAGTCCGAGACTGTGACGCAGAAATACTCCGGCGATGCCGTCGCGTTTCATCGCCTCATCGATCACCGCGGCGAGTTCCCGGTCCGCCAGGGGGCGGTACGCGGTGTACTCGATCGCGGTAACGGTGCCGGAGGAGGTGCTGTCCCCGCGGACCTGACCGTGGAACCATGCGACGCCACCGATCCCGGCGTCGTGTCGCCATCGTTCGGCTCCTGCGGCGCCCGCCGCGGGATCGACGGGGCCGTCCACGAACAGATCCTCCCGGGGGGTCATTTTTTCGGACCGATCGATACGGTGATCGACGCGTCAGGGTTCTCGTCTCCCAACGCACGGACCAGGCCGACCACCACCTCCTGGAATACGTCCATCACGTACCCGTTCAGTTCCACAACGGTGCCGTTGATCGCGAGTTCTACCTCCCGGGAGTCCGTCTTTCGGGGCACATCTCGTTTTCCGCTCATGTTGTAGCTCCTTTTCTCTGTAATATGTCGATCATCACCCGAGCCGCCGCGGTTTCGTCCGCGGTGAAACGGGGTCGGGTCTGCGCGTTCTCGGATCGTGCCGGTCTTTGTGTCGCCTTCGATATGAGAGGCGAGGCGGTGATGACCACGTCGGCGAGGTCGAGGGGATATTTCAACTCCTCCGGCGCTGTGACGTTCCCGGTGGTGAGGCACACCAGGGAATCAGGGAGTCTCCGGCCCTCAAGAATGAGAATATCGATCGAGTCGACGAGGGGACGCAACCAGGGGGGAATCCTGGCGAACTCGTCGTCGACTGTGCGGTCATCGGAGGGTGCCGGGAAGCCGGCCCGTCTGTCGCGGTCACGGTCGCCGGCGTGGTCACGATCGTTGGTGACCGTGTCGCCGGGAACGGAGAGAAACCAGCGGTCCCGACCGCTGTAGGCGACGAACTGCGCCGGAGTACCGCCGAACCGATGGGTGTCCGAACCGGGGCGGTCGAAATCACCGGGGTGCCGGCTGTACTTCACCACCGCGGTTGAGAGTCCCGCATCCTGAGCCAACGCGGTGAACACCTCGATGAACGTCGTCTTCCCGGTGTTCGAGTATCCGAGGACCGCCACCGACCTCAATGACCGCCTCCCTCCCGCATCGCGACGGCGTGAGCCATCACGGGAGCGACAATACGCATCCCCGTTTCGACCCCTCCAACGCTGCCGGGAAGGTTCGCGATGAAGGTGGACTCTGCGATACCGGCGATCCCCCGGGAGAGCACCGCCGTCACCGTCTCCGGGAGACTTGCTGCACGGATCGCCTCGGCGATTCCGGGAAGCTCCCTGGTGATCACCTGTCGCGTCGCCTCGACGGTGATATCCCGGGGACCCACACCGGTTCCGCCGGTGGTAATAATCCAGTCGGCATGATTCGCAACCGCTTCCTTCAGGACCGTCACGATCTGTTCCATATCGTCGGGGACGACCACCCGGGTCACCTGCGAAGCGGCGTACGCCTCCCGGACGAGCTCTTCGACCCGCGGCCCCGACCGGTCTTCGTATTCGCCTCGGGAGGCGCGGTCCGATACGGTCACCACCGCAACACGGATCGGCGCAGAACCTTCGGATGACGCCCCTCCGGGAGGTGTCTGTGTTCCGTGACTGCCGCTCATCCCGCGACCTCCCGGGGATGAAGCACTTCTTTCGTCTTCTTCACGAGCCTGATCTCGCCGATTTCCATCTCTTTGTCTACCGCCTTGCACATGTCGTACACGGTCAGGGCCGCAACGGAGACAGCCGTGAGCGCCTCCATCTCGATCCCCGTCTTGTCGGTACACGTCGTTACCGCGCTGATCGAAACGCCCGTCTCCTCGAGGGTTAGTTGGAGATCGATATGTTCGATCTCGATCTGGTGACAGAGGGGAATCAGTCGCGCCGTCTCTTTGGCGCCCATGATGCCGGCGATCTTTGCGACGGTGAGGACGTCACCCTTCTGTATCTGGTTTTCGCGGATCAGCGCCAGGGTATCGGTCCCGAGGCGGATCGAACCACGCGCTTCGGCGGTGCGACGTACCTTCGGTTTTTGGGAAACGTCGACCATCGCCGCCGCCCCGACGTCGTCCACATGGGTAAGACGGTGTTCCATCGATTATCCCCCTATCTGCATCATGCCGCGATTGTTACAGACCGTGCCGTACTCCGGTTTTCGACGGATCGCCTCGATCAGGGATTCCCGGATGTTGTCCCGTTGCACCGGGATCTCGATATTGGAGTGGAGGCAGGGTTTGATCGTTCCGTCCGAAAGAAGCCTGATCCGGTTGCACTCCCGGCAGGGGAGGGGGCGCTCTACTCCGACGAAGTCCCGCTTTGCCTCGTCGAGGTTGTACTCGGCGATTCGCTGGAGAATCAGGTTCCGTGCGCGGCAGAACTCGGCGATCCGGTCAATCTCGGCTTCCGAGGTATCGTCAAGTACCACCATGTTGATCTTCGTTCCGGAGAAGCCGGCTGCAATCGCCGCATCGATCCCGGCGATCGCGTCCGGGAGCGAGCCTCCCAGGGTTATCTGCCGGTACCGGTCGGGATCGAGGGTATCGAGAGAGATGTTGAGACGATCGAGCCCTGCCTCTTTCAGCGGCCGGGCGAACTGCGGCAGGAGAACGCCGTTCGTCGTCATCGCAATCAACTCGATCCCGGGGATTCCCGCGATCATCCTCACGAGTTCGACGATCCCTCTCCGTACGAGGGGTTCTCCTCCGGTCAGTCGGACTTTCGTAATCCCCAGCGCAACCGCCTCGGTGACGATCGCGACGATCTCTTCGTGGCGCAGGAGCTTCCGGTGCGGCACGTAGGGTACCCCCTCGGGGGGCATACAGTAGGTACACCGGAGGTTGCACTTGTCCGTAACGGAGATACGAAGATAGGTGATATCTCTATCGAATGTATCGCGCATACACCGTCTCTCCTTCAGCGATCTCGGCGACGCCGCGATCGACACGGATCAAGGCGTTCGCCGCCGCCAGGGCCGCCACGTGCCCTGAACCTTTGTATGGAACCATCGTAACACGATTGTGGATATCGACGGTTCCCGGGCGATACTCATGGCGATCGGCGTTCTTCCGACGGAAGGGGTGGGCGAGGGTCACGAAGCCCTCTCGCGGGACGCAGGGCACTCCCATACGCCGGCGGATCAGGGGGGTGATAAACAGTTCGAACTGAACTGCCGTCGAGACAGGGTTTCCCGGCAGCCCGAACACCACGGTCTCTCCACGGCGGCCGAAGTAGGTCGGCCGTCCCGGTTTCATCGCGAGGCCGTGAAATCCCGTTTCAACGCCCAGGGACTCGAGGGTCGACGGAACGTAATCGAGCTCGCCCATCGAAACGCCGCCGGAGACGACGACGATCTCACCGTCGGTGAGGGCCTCGTCGAGGCGACGTCGCAGGAGATCCCGGTCATCCGGAACGATCCCGGTCCGGACAACCGCTGCGCCTGCGCTCTCCGCCATCGCGGCGAGCTGATAGCTGTTGCCGTCGTAGATCGCCGCATCCGCGAGGGGCTCCCCGGGAGGGGTAAGCTCACTCCCGGTGGCGACGATCACCACCCGTACAGGCCGGGCAACCGGAAGAACGGCGTATCCGTGGGAGGCGGCGATACCGATGTCCACTCCCGTCAGGCGTCGCGGGGTGAGAAGCTCATCGCCGGGGTTGATGTTTTCGCCTTTCCAGGCGATGTTCGCGCCCGACTCTTCCCTGACGATCCGGAAGATCGTTTCCCCGTCGTCTTCCCATGATCGGGTGTATTCGAACCGGACGACCCGGTCAACGCCGGGAGGAACGGGAGCGCCGGTCATGATCTTGATGCACTCTCCGGGAGAGATCGTCGGGACCCCTTCGTCACCTGCGGCGATCGTTCCGACGAGACGGAACTCCGTCGACGCGTCCCGGGGACCGATCCCGATTCCGTCTACCGCCGCCTTGTCGAAGCGTGGCAGGGTCAACCGTGCCGGAAGGGGCGTGTTCAGAAAGCGACCCACCCCCTCGGTGAGGGGGACCTCTTCGGTGGCGGTACGAACCCGTTCGTTCGCGATGATCGTCGCCGCCTCGTCGGGTTCGATCATCCCGAGCTCTTCATAACCTCTTGGAGATTCAACCATACACTATCAACCAAACCCTTCCCGCAAAAATACGACGGCATCCCGATTCGGTCAATTAGAACTTGACGGAACGTACAAACCGTTCAAAAATATGATTATCCCCTCTGAGCCCGCCGACCTACCGGTGGTTCCCACCCATGGTTCAGGGCCAACGGGTATTCCGGGAAACCGGCATGCCTCCCACTCTCGGAAAAGAGGAACACTCACACCACTCTATTCAGGAGGAAACCTATGGCGTACATGGGTACCGTACTACGAGTGAACCTCACGTCTGGTTCAATCACCACCGAATCGTTCCCCCGGGAACTGGCGAAGAAGTACATCGGCGGTCGCGGCCTCGCGACGAAGATGCTCACCGACGAGGTCGACCCGAAAGTCGATCCCCTCGCTCCGGAGAACAAACTGTTCTTCGCGACGGGGCCCCTCTCCAACACCAGCGCTCCCACCGGCGGACGGTACATGGTGATCACCAAAAGCCCCCTTACCGGCCTGGTCGCCTCGAGCAACTCCGGCGGCTACTTCGGTGCCCGGATGAAAAAGGCAGGGTACGACATCATCGTTTTCGAGGGCAAGAGCGAGAAGCCGGTCTATCTCGTCCTCGGGGATGACAAGGTCGAGCTTCGGGACGCCGGCCACCTTTGGGGCAAAGGGGTATGGGAAACCACCGATATTCTCGAAGCGGAAATCGGCAAGAAGAACAGCAGCGTTTCCTGCATCGGGCCCGCCGGCGAGACCCTCTCGTTCATGGCGAGCGTGATGAACGACAAGCATCGTGCAGCCGGGCGCAGCGGTGTCGGCGCCGTCATGGGCAGCAAGAACCTCAAAGCGGTGATCGCCTACGGTTCGAAAAAGAGCCCGATCGTCGACGAGGCGAAGATGCGCGCCGTCGTCAAAGAAAAAGTGCAGATGATCAAGGAACATGGTGTTACCGGTCAGGGGCTTCCCGCCCTCGGTACGAAGGTCCTTGACAACATCATCAACGAGAACGGCCTCTATCCGACGCGGAACTTCACAGAGGTCACCTTCGAGGGCGTCGCCTCGATGTCCGGCGAAGCGCTGGTGGACAAGTACCTGGTGAAAAACTCCGCGTGCTACGCCTGTCCGATCGGGTGTGGACGCGTCGTCGAGCTTCCCAACGGTATGAAAGGGGAAGGCCCCGAGTACGAAAGTGGATGGGCTTTCGGACCACTCTGCGGTATCGACGACCTGAACGCGATCACCGAGGCGAACCTGATGTGCAACGATCTTGGTCTCGACACGATCAGCGCCGGTGTCACGATCGCCGCAGCGATGGAGCTCTACGAAGAGGGATACATTCCCGGAGACGACCTGGGTAAGGGGCCGGTTCTCAAGTTCGGCACCACCGAGGCCTTGAGCTGGTATCTCAAGAAGATGGCGACCCGGGACGGCATTGGTGCCAGGATGGCCGACGGCTCGTATCGTCTCGCCGAGGCGTACGGACATCCGGAAGTCTCGATGTCGGTGAAGAAGCAGGAGCTTCCCGCCTACGATCCCCGGGGTGTACAGGGTCATGGTCTCGGGTATGCCACCAGCAACCGCGGTGGGTGCCACGTCCGGCAGTACCTGATAAGTCCCGAGATCCTCGGTGTTCCCGAGAAGCTCGATCCTCAGTCCCTTCCGGAAAAGCCGCAGTGGGTAATGATCTTCCAGGATCTCTCGGCGACGATCGATGCGGCGGGGTTGTGTCTCTTCACGAGTTTCGCCCTCGGTGCTCCGGACTACGCGGACCTGCTGAATGCAGCTCTTGGCGAGGAGTGGACCGCCGACGATGTCCTCAAGATCGGTGAGCGGATCTGGAACCTGGAACGGAAGTTCAACCTTGACGCAGGGATGGACCCTGCCGATGATACCCTTCCGCCGCGGCTTCTGAAGGTCCCCGTACCGGCAGGACCCAACAAGGGGCAGGTAACCCACCTCGACCAGATGCTCCCGCAGTACTACAAGATCCGCGGATGGTCGGAGCAGGGCATCCCGTCGGCTGAGAAGCTGGCAGAGCTCGATCTCTAGTTCTTCCGGGGTAAACCCGATACCGGAACCGGTTTCGAACAAACGATACCCGGTGGCACCACGTCGGTGCCGCCGGGTTTTTTGTTCCATTCCGACGTCGACTTCTGGTACGGTTCATGGAAGAAAGCGATGCCGTTACCGGACGTCGGAGGCGGGAAGCCGGAAGCGAAAACAGGTACGAACGAGGTACGGGATGGAAGAGACGATTGTCGTTACGATCAGGGTGTTTGCGACGCTGCAGTTGAAACTCGGAGCGCGGGAGGTACAGTATCAGGGACCGCCGATCACGATGGGTGAGCTGATCGCTTGGCTCCACCGGTGGGCTGCGGAGAAGGGAATCGAAGCCGACGTGACCCGGGAACTCCTCGCCGAGGACGGATCGATCCGTCCGGGGACGATGCTCCTCATCGATGGAAAGAACGTACACCACCGGGAGGGGCTCGATACGCCGGTTGACGCGGCGGTGGTCAGCATCTTTCCTCCTGCCGGGGGCGGTTGAGCCCGGGAGGGGTTCCACGGCGCCCCGCGGGCAGTCACGCGCCGCCGCGCATCACCAGAGGCATCAGATAGGCGAACAGTTGTTCCCGGGCGTTCTCTCCCCCGGTTACGGTCACCTCGACCTGCTCGATCGACAGCGAGCCGTGGTTCCGCGGGGGGCGTTGCCGCACCGTACACTCCCACCCGTCGCCCCGAAGGGTCGAATCATCTTCATCACCCGCCGCGACGGCTCCCGGCGCTTCCCGAAGAAAGTTCACCACCACATGCGCCGGAACGCCGCCGAGGATTTTGGTCGTTGTTTCGTCTGAAGGTGCCACTATCGCATCCTACGGGACGGGGTCGCCTCTGCGCAAGGGTGAAGGGGGGACCCACGGATCGCCCGGTCCCGCTCACCGGCGGCTTTCCCGATTGCCGTTCCGGTCCCGCGTGGGTATCTTCTGCGGGAAACTTCGTACGACCTGGAGGAGAGTCTTGGACTGAAAGCGGGATCACAGGCCTACGCGGTGATCAAGGCCAGTAACGTGATGATCGCCACCGAGTAAGGTTCAACGTCGGCGACTTTCATTCAGTACAGTTCCACCGCCGATGCCTTGAACGTCAACCACACCTGCCGTCCCTCTTCGATCGCCAGCTCCCGGACCGCCCGTTCCGTGAGGATCGACCGGATCGGCTGCTTCGCTTCTTCCGTTTCCACCGTTACGATCCTCTGATCGTTCCCCCCATCCTCGACACCGACGACGGAACCGGCGAACCCGTTCTGCGCGCTCGAATGCAGTGCCTCGAGGGAGATGATCACGTCGTCCATCGGTATCACCGCCGTCCCCCTCGCCACCGCAGTCGCAGGACACACGATCGGTAACCCCTTCCCGGTACGGAAGATCGTCAGGTGCTCCTTGGAAACGTCTTCGGTGGTTCCCCGGAGGATGTTCATCCGCATCGGGTGGATACGCCCGTTCTCGATCGGAACGAGATGATCAGCCAGGCGATACGCCGACGGAAGGTTGTGGGTGGAGATAACGATCGTCACCGATCGTCGGGCGAGCTCGAGAAGCACGGATTCGATCGCGGCGACCGACCCTTTGTCGACCCCTGCTGTGGGCTCGTCAAGGAGTATCGCCGGGGGATCGAGTACCAGTGCGCGGGCGATCGCGACGCGCTGCTTCTCTCCCCCGGAGAGGCTCAGCGCCCACCGATGGGCGAGATGGGAGAGACCGACCTGTTCAAGGGCACGCATACCCCGTTCCCGTGCCGCTGCGCGGCGGACCCGCCGGATGCGCAGCGGCCAGATTACATTGGCCAGCACGCTCTCGGCAAAGAGGTAGGGACGCTGGTGTACCAGGAGAACACCGCCGGCCGATGCGCCGTCGAGTGTACCCCCCTCGATCACGCCGGACGTCGGCGTCAGGAGTCCCGCCATAAGTTTCAGAAGCGTCGTCTTCCCGCTTCCGTTGTCGCCGATCAGGACGGAGATCGACCCCGCATCGAAGCGCAGCCGTGGTACTTTCACAAAGGGACGAAGCTCCCCCGGCGTCCCGGGATAGGAGAAGGTGAGATCACGCACCTCGATAGGTGCTGCACCTCTCTGCGAGAGAGTGCCCCCCGGGTCCGGTGAATCGGTCACATTCGGTGTGCCCGATCGATTCGGGACGTTCGTTGTCTTCAGCGAGCTCATCCGCGCCTCCACCAGCCGCCGGTCGAGCGGAATCGGACAAGGTAGTTGATTCCGAAGTTCACCCCGAAGGCGACGACCATCAGGACGATACCGAGGGCGACGGAGAGGGCGAACGCCCCCCGCGCCGTCTCAAGGGCCATCGCGGTGGTGATCGTTCGCGTATACCACCGGATATTGCCTCCGAGCATCATCGCCACACCGACTTCTCCGACGACGCGGCCGAAGGCGGAGAGGACCGCTGATGCGACGGCGATACGCCCCTCCTTGACCACCTTTATCAGCTGCTGGAATCGAGACGCTCGGAAGGTCTGAAGCGTCTCGATCAACTCCGGTTCCAGACGGGACAGACCGCCGTAGACGAGGGAGACCACGATCGGAAAGGCGAGAATCGCCTGACCGATCACCACCGCGGTGGGGGTGAAGAGGAGCCCGTACCGGCCCAGAGGACCGGACCGGGAGAGGAGGGCAAAGACGAGGAGTCCCACGACTACCGTCGGTAACCCCATGAGGGTGTGGAAGACGGAGACGACGGTCCGCTTCCCGGGAAAGTCGCGAAAGGCGAGGAGCATCCCCGCGGGGATCCCGATCACCGCGATGATCACCGTCGAGAGAAGCGCGAAGTACAGCGAGTTGGCGGTGATCTGGTAGAGCTCCCGGTCGCCGGCGACCAGGAGCTGCAACGCCTCACCGAAGGATCCGGCAAGCATGATCGCCTCCTGCGAT
>JBKHFT010000104.1:0-11546 GCA_046540055.1 Alkalispirochaeta sp. | reverse complement strand
AGACGAACCTCCCCGTAACAGTCAGCGAACCGGGAATCACCACCGTGTACTGCGACAAACTGTTGAGCATTCTGCGGTCGGTTCCTTCGGGGGAGATCGAGTTCGAGCAGAACCCCCAGAGTACCGGGGAGAACTTCGTTATTCGACCGAAGTTCAAGAAGATCGATTTTAAACTGCGCAGTATCGCCGCAGACAAGTTTCCCGAAATACAGACACAGGCTCCGGAGGGGTACTTCGAATTTCCCCAGGATCAGTTTATCGAGATGGTGTCTCAAACGGTATTTGCCGTTTCCGACGACGAGACGCGATTCTTCATGAACGGTGTCTATCTCGAGACCGACGACGACAAGCTGGTGATGGTCGCAACCGACGGTCGACGCCTGTCGTATATCAGTCAGGATCTACCGGAGGGTCTCAATGATTTTGCCGGGGTGATTATCCCTCCAAAGGTGCTCAACCTCGTGCGACGCCTTGCAACCGGCGAGGGTATCCTCAAGATGGCGGTGGCGGACAAGCACGTCTTTTTCGATTTCGAGAATCACCTCATCTCGTCGGCGTTGATCGACGGACAGTTCCCCAACTATCGCCGGGTGATTCCCGAATCCCAGCATTATTCGGTTGTTGTCGACAAGAACGAGTTGAACGAGGCGCTGAAACGCGTCTCCCTCCTCGTAGAAAAATCGCGTCGAATCTACCTCGAACTGACGCCGGGACAGATGCAGATTCGAAGCGAAGAGAGCGAGATCGGGGTTGCCCGGGAAGATATCCCCGTCGACTTCGACGGACCGGAAACGACGGTGGCTCTGAACTATACCTATCTCATCGATCCCCTTCGGGTCATCGACAGTGAGACGATCTCGATTCATTTCACCGAAGCGAACAAGGCGATCACGATCTACTCGGAACCGCGAGAGCGATACTTCCACATCGTGATGCCGATGCAGATTCAGTAATCTCCCGGAACGTGGCGTTTCAGCGCGTCCGCTATTACCAGTTCAGAAACCTGCAGGACGGAACGATCGAGATTCCGGCCCGGCAGGTTTTTTTGGTTGGTGACAACGGTCAGGGGAAGAGTAACTTCCTGGAGAGCCTCTACATCCTCAGCTACGGCGGTAGCTTCCGGACGCGTCGGGACTCCGAGCTGTGCCGGACCGGTGAACGGGAGATGGGAATCGACGGAACGGTAACCAACCCCGAAGGAACTCATGAGATCAAGATTCGGTACCAGGAGGGAAAAAAGAGGATCCTTCTCGATGATACGACCCTGTCGGACCGGCGAGACATGGTCGCGACGACACCGTCCGTTGTTTTTCGTCATGACGATATGGGGTTTGTGAACGGCGCGCCGGAGATGCAGCGGTGGTTTGTGGACCAGACGTTGAGCATGAACCGGCCGGTATATATCGACGATCTGCGGCGTTACCGAATCATCCTGAAGAATAGGAACCATGCGATCAAGAACGAGCAGTACCAGCTCATGGAGATCTACGATGAAGAGCTCGCCGTTGCGGGTCTCCTGATCCAGCAACGGCGTGAAGAGGTTATTGCCGCGTTCAACGAGGTATTCGTCGAGGATTTTCAGTCGATATCCGGTCTCGACTCGCGCCTTGATCTCGTTTATCGACCAAGCTGGAGAGGTCTTACGGAACCGACGGAGGTGGTGGACGAACTTGTGTCGCGACGAGAGCAGGAGCGCAATCTCAGGACAACGACGAGCGGACCTCACCGGGACCGCGTCCTGTTTCGGTACGACGGTCGCGATTTCCTCCAGATCGCTTCGACGGGTCAGATTCGCCTGGTCGCGTTGATCCTGCGAGTTGCCCAGGCGCGGTTCTATCACCATTTCAGCGGTCGCGATCCGGTGCTACTCCTCGACGACGTGCTGCTTGAGCTCGATCCTCTTCGGCGCACCCGGTTTGTTGAACGGTTGCCCGCGTCGGAGCAACGAATCTTTACCTTTCTTCCAGGTGAACCCTACGACGCTTACCGAAACGACGAGACCCTGGTATATTCAGTGACAGATGGGATCGTACGGGGAACATAGCGCAAAGGATCTGATCGCCCGTTTTGTTGAGTCGATCGGTATACACGACGAGATCGGAGTGGTTCCCTTCGTGCGGGCGTGGCCGCGCATCGCGGGAGCGGATCTGGCGGCGCACTCGCAGATTCTTGATATCCGAAACGGTGCCCTGCTACTCGGTGTCGATCATCCCGGATGGCTTCAACGGATCAATATGGAGCGGCGGCGGATCATCGCGGCGGTACAACGGGAGTTTCCCGCTCTGGAGGTTCGGTACCTCCACCTCACCGTTATAGAGCGGTTGGATCCATCGGTGCAACCTTCCATCGAAGAGCGCACCGCGTCGGGTACCGGGGAATCCCGTCGATCCGGTACTGAAGAGGCTGTACGGAACCAACAGCCGATGGACGAGGAAGAAGGGGCGGATACCGGTCTCTCTGAAAAAGAGGCGACCGAGACGCCACGCGCTGGTGACGATCAGGATTTTCAGCGGTATCTCGAGAATCTCGGGAAGGCGATCGAACGAAAGAACCCGGAGTAGCGATCGGTCTTTCCTCCGGGAAGTGTCGATTGACACGGCCGGAACACCGTCGGTATACTCCCATTCCTGTTACGAAATAGACGAGGAGAAGACGAATGAAGCGAACGTATCAGCCGAGTCGGGTCAAGCGCAACCGCAAGTTCGGCTTTCGCGCCCGCATGAAGACCAAAGGTGGTCGGCTGGTTCTCAAGCGTCGCCGTGCAAAGGGACGCAAGAAACTCAGTGTTGCGGACGAGAAAAAGCCTTACTAAGGCGGAGATATTACGAAAAAGACGTGATATTACACGTGTTTTCACAAAAGGGAACACGTACCGAACGACCGGGCTCCACATGCGTGTTGTGGAAAATGATCTGTCGTGGAGCCGGGTTCTTGTTACGACAACACGCGCGTTTTCCGGGGCGGTGACCCGTAATCGGGCTCGCCGGCACCTCCGGGAAGCGTACCGTCTGGTAAAACAGGATATTCAGGGGCATTATGATATCGCCTTTGTTGTGTATCCAGGTTCGCACGACTTCACCGAGCGTCAGATACAGGTCAGGAAACTGTTACAACGGGCGGGACTGGTACCTCCCGGGTAAGGACACATAATGGAAAAGAACACCCTTCTCGCGGTGGTTCTCTCGGTGATCGTCATAAGTGTCGGGTTCATGGTTCAGAATATGCTGTATCCGCCGGAAGCACCGGTAGAGACGGTAGCGACCGACGAGCCCGGACCGACGGACGCACCGACCCCCGACACCGATCAAGATCGGGAGACCACCGGCACTACAACCCCTTCCGACACCGTTTCTCGACAACAGATCGGAAATCCGATACAACCCGTTGATGACGGTCAGGTAGACTCCGAACGGTTCGTGTACGAAAACGATACGATCCGCGTTGTCTTTGATCCCGCCGGGGCTCGTATCGTCTCCTATCAGCTTCTCGAGCACCTCGACGGCGACGATCCGGTGGAGATGGTGATGCAGGGCGATACCGATGTCGCCGCCTTTGAGATGCGTTTCGGCGGGGCCGATGACCCTCCCGTACGCGATCTTTTTCGGCTGGTTGACTCCAACGATCCCGACACCATCACCTGGGAGCGAGATTTTTACGTTCAGGGAACGCCGTCCCAACCGTTTACCGTTTCCAGGACGTATCGGTTTTATCCCGACGAGTACGTTGTAGAGGTCGGTGTCGAGATTAAGAACTCGGTGAACTCCTTCGTTCCCCTCGATTTTTCCGGGGCGGCGTATACGATCACCTACGGGCCACAGATCGGTCCCTCCTACGATACTCTCGACGATCGGAACGAATACCGAAACTTTTATTACTACGACGGAGACAAGCGCCAGAACATCCGGATGAGAAATACCGATCGGGAGACCATGACGGAGCGGGTACAATGGGCGGCACTTTCGGGGAAGTACTTCGCGGTGATCGCGATTCCCGGAGCTGTTGACTATACCTGGACGTTCTCGAGTGAGACGCCTCGAGGATTGCAGGACGGACACTCTCTGTCGCTGACCCGCCCGGTGATTCGCTCCGCGGCGAACAGAGATACCGTTCGCTTCTATGTGGGACCGAAGGTGCAACGCGTCCTCGACCGTTACAACGATGCCGACGAGAACGCTCTCGGTCTGCGCAATCTCGATCTCGATCAGGTACAGGACAACCGTTTTCTCTTCGGGTGGCTCGAAAATATCCTGAAGTATCTGATGCAGCTGATCTATCGATTCGTACCGAATTACGGTATCGCGATCATCATCCTGACGATACTGGTGAAACTGATCCTCTTCCCCCTGACACACAAGAGTTATGAAAGCACCAGCAAGATGCAGCAGCTCAACCCGAAGATTCAGGAGATTCGGGAGAAGTACAAAGACAACCCGCAGAAGATGAATCAGGCGATGGCGGACATGTACAAGAAGGAAGGGGTGAATCCCCTCGGTGGATGTCTGCCCCTTCTCTTGCAGTTTCCCTTCTTCATCGCGATGTTCGGTGTCTTCAACAATCACTTCGATCTGCGGGGAGCAACGTTTATCGAGGGCTGGATCACCGATCTCTCCGCGCCGGAATCGATCCTCAACTTCGGTGATTTCACCCTTCCCTTCCTCGGCTGGAACGATTTACGCTTATTGCCGATTCTTTTTGTCGGAAGCCAATTGCTTTCGAGTAAACTGATGCAGAACCCCGCAGCCGGTACGAGCACCGGACAGATGAAGTTCATGCAGTACGGGATGCCGATCATGTTCTTTTTCATCCTGTACAACATGCCGAGCGGGCTTCTGGTGTACTGGATCTTCTCCAACATACTGACTGTTGGACAACAGTACGTCATCAACCTGCGTCGAAAACGCCATGCAACGGAGTAAATATGGTACGAGAGTTTGAAGGTCGTTCGGAACAGGAAGCGATCGATGCGGCGGTGGAGGCTCTTGGCCTCGATCGCCATGAGTTCGAAGTCGAAATTCTTGAAACGCAGAAGAGTGGGTTTCTCGGCCTGAACCGGTCGACGAGGATTCGGGTCCATTTCCCGGATCATCTCAAGCGGACGGCGAACGACGAATCCCCAGACGAGTACGCAGGGGGTTCGGAATATGCCGACGAGGATGATGATTTCCCCTCCAATCGTACGTCGACATCGCCGGGTTCTCCGGCGGTTTCGGAGCGGTACGGAAACACCAGCCCCGAAGCGGAAACGGATTTCGAACATGGGGTAGTCGATTTTGTTACTACCGTGTGCGAAAAGATGGGATTTCCCGCCGACGTGAAGATCATGTACCGGGAACCGAACAAGCTCGGTTTGCGGCTGGACAGTGAACACGCCAATATCCTGATTGGACGAAAAGGGAAGAACCTCGATGCTCTCCAACTGCTGGCAAATGTCATCGCCGGACGATTTGAAGATTCGGAAATTAAGGTTATACTGGACACTGAAGGGTATCGGGGACGGCGTGAAGAACAGTTGATTCGGCTTGCACAGAAAGTTGGCGACCAGGTGTTGCGTACCAGGGGGAGCAAACTTCTCGAGCCGATGAATCCGTTTGAGCGTCGACTTATCCATACAACCCTCAACGATATCGACGATATCGGTACCGAAAGCGAGGGGGAGGGATTATACAAACAGGTCAGGATCTTCTATCGGGGATCAAGACGCTGATTTTGTGGAAACCCTGTGGATAACCTGATCGATAGATACACACCTATGTAGGTGGTTTCTGAGTAGTAATGCAGATATTTGATTTTTGGTAGGTGTTATCCCGGGAAATACACGGTATTCCGTCTACCAATGAATTCGACAACCGCCGAGCCGGTTGTGGAAAGTCGGTGGATAAATGGAGGAGTTCGGTATGAAGTTTGATGAGTCGGTCAAGTATCAGGAAAGCCACGAATGGGCACGTCTCGAGGGTGACGTAATTACCGTCGGTATCTCGGATTACGCCCAGGACGAGTTGGGAGACGTCGTGTTTGTCGAGCTGCCCGAGGTCGGTACCACGATGAAACAGGGCGATGCCTTTGGTGTCGTGGAAAGCGTGAAAGCAGCGAGCGATCTGTACATGCCCGCCGGTGGTGAGGTGGTCGAGATCAACGAAGTCCTGAAGGACACGCCGGAGAAGATCAATGAAGCACCCTTTGGCGACGGCTGGATCATCAAAGTCAAGATCGGCGACGCCGGCGAGCTCGATTCCCTGATGGACGCAGCCGCATACAAGGCGTTTACCGAAGGTCTCAACGACTGACGGAAACGCGTCGGTAACGACGACGAGTGCATCGAAGGTTCGCGTATCCGACGGTGCGCCGACAGTCGATAGATAAAATGAGCCCCCGTCGGGATCGTTCGACGGACGGGCTCTTTTTTTTGAAACGCCGGACTTTTTTCAGAAACGCCCGACCCATCGAGGAAACCGGTTTGACTTCGGATACGGGTGTTGCCGATTGGCGATGCAAACGTGTACTCTCTACCGGTGCCGTTCAAACTGTGAACAGACGGGCAGCATACCGGACAAGGACATTGAACGAGAGCACCGGACGAACAAAACAGAATCAAGGAGCCTGAATATATGAAATCAGCGACCGCACCGGTCTCGACGAAGATGTCGTACCGGGTAAAAGACCTGTCCCTTGCCGACTGGGGGCGCAAAGAGATTACGATGGCGGAGTTCGAGATGCCGGGATTGATGGCAACTCGCACCAAGTACGGACCGGAGAAACCGCTCCAGGGGGCCCGCATCGCAGGAAGCCTCCATATGACGATCCAGACCGCGGTACTCATTGAAACCCTCGTCGAGCTTGGTGCTGATGTGCGCTGGGCAAGTTGTAACATTTTCTCCACCCAGGACCACGCGGCAGCGGCGGTTGTGGTGGGCCGGAACGGATCCGGTGGCTCTGTCGAAGAACCGAAGGGAACGCCCGTCTTCGCCTGGAAAGGTGAGAGTCTCGAAGAGTACTGGGACATGACCCTCAACGCGATCTCCTTCCCCGACGGGAAAGGTCCGAACCTGATCGTCGACGATGGTGGCGACGCCACCCTCCTGATCCATAAAGGTGTCGAGATGGAGAACGGCTCCGAATGGGTAAACACACCTTCCGGTAGCCATGAAGAATCGGTGATCAAGGCGCTGCTCAAACGGGTCCACTCGGAAGACACGGGGTATTTTACCCGCATCGCTTCGGAGTGGCGTGGAGTGAGCGAGGAAACCACTACCGGCGTGCATCGTCTCTACAAGATGGCCAAAGAGGGAACCCTTCTCGTTCCGGCGATCAACGTGAACGACAGTGTGACGAAAAGCAAGTTCGACAACCTCTACGGGTGTCGGGAGAGTCTCGTGGACGGGATCAAGCGCGGTACCGACGTGATGATCGCCGGAAAGACCGCCGTCGTCTGCGGCTACGGAGACGTTGGAAAAGGTAGTGCCCAGAGCCTCCGCAGTCAGGGTGCACGAGTGATCGTCACCGAGATCGACCCGATCTGCGCCCTCCAGGCGGCGATGGAAGGATACGAGGTAAAGACCCTCGAGGAAGCGCTTCCCGAGGGGGACATTTACGTCACCGCTACGGGGAACCGCGATATTATCACCGTTGACCATATGCGACGGATGAAGAATCAGGCGATCGTCGCCAACATCGGTCACTTCGACAACGAGATCCAGGTAGAACCACTCAACGCCGCGAGCCATGTAAGCCGAGAGACGATCAAACCCCAGGTCGACAAGTATCGCTTCTCCGACGGACACGAGATCTATCTCCTCAGCGAAGGACGCCTTGTGAACCTCGGGAACGCCACGGGGCACCCCAGTTTCGTCATGAGCAACAGCTTCACGAACCAGACCCTTGCGCAGCTTGACCTGTGGAAGAACCGCGACACCTACAAACCCGGTGTGCGGGTACTGGACAAACAGCTCGACGAAGAGGTTGCGCGACTCCACCTAGAACGCCTCGGTATCCACCTGACAAAATTGACCCCCGACCAGGCGGCGTATATCAACGTACCCGTCGAGGGACCCTACAAGCCGGACTCGTACCGGTATTAAACAACGAAGAAGGAACACAAAACGATGAGCGACCGACGATACCTGTTTACCTCCGAGAGCGTAAGCGAAGGTCATCCCGACAAACTTGCCGATCAGATCAGCGACGCGGTTCTTGACGCGTGTCTGAAAGACGACCCGATGAGTCACGTCGCATGCGAGACCTTTACCACCACCGGTATGGTCCTCGTCGGAGGAGAGATCACCACCAACACCTACGTTGATATCCAGGAAGTGGCTCGGGGTGTGGCGAAGCGCGTCGGGTACGACGATCCTTCTTACGGCCTCGACTACGAGTCGATGAGTGTGATGAGTACGATCCACTCCCAGAGCGCCGATATCAACCAGGGTGTCGTCGGAAGCGGATTGAAAGAGTACGAAGGACTCCAGGGAGCGGGGGACCAGGGAATGATGTTCGGGTTCGCCTGCGACGAGACGCCGCAACTGATGCCCGCCCCGATCAGTTATGCTCACCAGCTTCTGAAGTACGCGGCAACGCTCCGGAAGAACGGGGATGTTACGTGGATGCGTCCCGACTCGAAGAGTCAGGTAACGATCGAGTACGACGGATACACACCAAGACGGATCGATTCGGTTGTGATCAGCCACCAGCACGATCCGGATACGACTCACGCCCAGATAATGGAGTCGGTGATCGAGAAGGTGATCCGTCCGATCCTTGAGCCGACGGGTCTTCTAGACAAGAAAACCCGGTTCTTCGTGAATCCCACCGGGCGATTCGTGATCGGTGGTCCCCACGGTGACTCCGGTCTGACCGGGCGGAAGATCATCGTTGATACCTATGGTGGCATGGGCCGCCACGGCGGTGGCGCATTCTCGGGAAAAGATCCCAGTAAGGTCGACCGGTCGGCGGCGTATATGGCGCGGTACGTCGCGAAGAATATCGTCGCCGCCGGCCTTGCCCGGCGCGCCGAGGTTCAGCTCGCCTACGCGATCGGGGTACCTTTCCCGGTGAGCATAATGGTAGACACCTTCGGAACCGGAACCGTCCCGGAGGAACGGATCGAGGACGCCGTCGAGAAGACGTTCGACCTGACCCCCGGCGGAATCGTGAAAGCGCTCGATCTCCTCAAGCCGATCTATCGGGAAACCGCGGCGTACGGGCATTTCGGTCGGGACGGCTTCTCCTGGGAAAAGACCGACAAGGTTGATGCTCTCACGAGCGCGGTGTAACGGCCGGAGTTTTCCCGGCGGTTTCAGTCTATGAGTGGTACCACCCATCACCGAGTCGCCGATCTCCTCCAGTCCGGGACCACGACGTTCAGCTTCGAGTTTTTCCCGCCGAAGACGGAGAACGGGTGGGAACGCCTCTTTCGTACGATCGGAACGGAGTTACTTCCCCTGGAGCCGGGGTACGTAAGCGTGACCTATGGCGCCGGCGGGTCGACGCGAGAACAGACTCATCGGCTTGTCACCCGGATCCAGGCCGAGTTCGACCTCACCGTTGTGGCGCACCTCACCTGTGTCGGTTCGCTCCGGGCAGAGATCGATTCGATCCTCGCCGAGTATGATCGCGCGGGAGTTCATAATATCCTTGCCCTTCGGGGCGATCCTCCCGTGAAACCGGAGGTTCGGGCGGCGATGCTGGACCATCTTGGTCCCGACGGTGAAGGGAGCCTCGACTTTCCTCATGCCGGGGATCTTGTTGCGTATATCCGCCGCAGCTATCCGCACTTCTCGATAGGGGTGGCAGGATTTCCCGAGGGCCATCCGGCGACGCCGAATCGCCTTCGGGAGATCGAGTTGATGAAAGCGAAGGTCGATGCCGGGGCTGACTACATCGTGACGCAGCTTTTCTTCGATAACCGGGACTATTTTGACTACGTGGCGCGGCTGCGCCTTGCGGGGATCGGGGTACCGGTAGTACCGGGAATCATGCCGGTGACGACGGCGAGGGGCATGAACCGGATGGCGGAGCTCGCCGCGGGGGCGCGCTTTCCGGCGCCGCTCTTGCGCTCGATCGGACGCGCCCGGGACGACGACGGCGTTGCCCGAGTCGGTTCACACTGGGCGACGACGCAGATCGTGGAGCTTCTCAACGCCGACGTGCCGGGAATACACCTGTATACCCTCAACAACTCTCGATCGACGATCGACATCTGCCGGAGTCTGGGTCTCGATTCGTATCGCGTGTAGTTGCGCGGGGTACGGGCCTTGCGCACCCAACGTACGCGGAGTATCCGGTAGAGCCCGATCGATCGGTATCTTTGAACCGCTCAGTAGTGGTGACCAAGGCCGATAAAGATCTCCCTCGCGTCGGACGAAAGGGGATCGGTCCCGTCGTTAATCTCAAACAGATCAAATCCGAGGGAACCTCTGACGTACAAGCTTCTGGCGAACAGGGGAAAACCGACGATCTCAATCCCGGCGCCGTACCGCAGGTCACGTTCCGATTCGAAAGCGGTTTCGTCGTAGAAATCACCGCGAAGGTCACGAACGTATGCAATATCGAAAAAGGTTCCGAACTGGGCCTCGAAGATCGGCTCGAGAGTCCACACGGTGATCACCGCGTCGAGGTTGAGGAATAACCCGAGGTCCCCGTTCATCGTGTCATTCAGAACACCCCGGGCAGCCGCGGCCGCATCGTCCTGGTCTTCATCCGCCCCATCGATCAGGTAGAAGCCTGAACCTCCGACACTGACTCCGGCTTTCGGCCATTCCGCCGGATCCCGTTGCCATAGGGACCGATATACGGCGGTCTGGAAGGTTATCTCCCGGCTCCATCGCTCCTCGCTAATATTGTACCTGTTGTCGTTCTTGACCTCGAACGTCTGGCCGCGACGATAATTTCCGACCCAGTCGAACGATCCCGTACCGAGGGCGTGCTCGAATCCAGCACCAAGACCGCGACGTTTTTCGCTTATGCGTCCATTTGGCCGGTAACTGACGTCGGAATAGGCGTTGGGTCGGTATTCGAGGGTACCGTAGCCCGGGATGCCGACGCCGAGGTCGATCGTCGTGCCAAGGTCGAAGCGACTGGTGAAAAACGAATGGTCGTTCTCCGGGTCGTCGGTGAGGTAACGGTATGATTCGGTGTAAATTGCCTGCCAGTCAAGGTTGACGAAATCGAAGTAGTATCCCAGGCCGGTGGCGATCTCGAAGTCGACATCGTCACCTTCGAACTCGAGCCTTTCTTCGAGTATCAGTTCCCATCGACGTTGAAAGGCATTGAAAGGAAGGCGAAAATCCGCAGCGATCGTAAAAAGATCGGTCTCTGTCTCCGTTCGTTCGTAGTCGAGATCAATCGAGAGCGCCTGGGTTGTTCCGAAGAAGTTGTAGTCCCGGGTCCGGATACTGAGAAGCAGACCGGTGTTGGAATTGTACTTGAAATAGGGAAGAACGATGAAATTCCAGGTGTCTTTCACGTAGACGTTTACGATTACGTCCCGTTCCGCCGTACGATCCGGGGATGCGTCGAGATCCGGGTCGATCACCTCGTAGGTAACCGTCGCC
>JBKHFT010000103.1:0-11695 GCA_046540055.1 Alkalispirochaeta sp. | reverse complement strand
CCCGAGCCCGAGATGGAACCCGAACCGGAAGCCGAACCCGAACCCGAACCGGAAACCGAGGCCAAACCCGAACCCGAGCCGGAGGCCGATGCCGTCGCCGAACCGGAGGTCGAACCTGAGGCGGAACCCGAAACCGAACCCGAGCTCGGGCCCGAAATGGAATCCGAACCGGAGACCGATGCCGACGCCGAACCGGAGGTCGAACCTGAAGCAGAACCCGAACCGGAGACCGAGGCCGGACCGGGAACCGAGGCCGACCTCGAACCGGAGACCGAGCCCGAACCGGAACCCGAGCCCGAACCCGAACACCAACCGGAACCCGAGGCGGAGCCGCAACCGGCCCCCACGACCGAACCGGCGCCACCCCCTGCGGCGTCTCCCCAGCAGGAACAGCAGGCGCCCCCCGCACCGGAGTCGGTGAAGCCCCCGGAGGCGGTCCCACCGGAACCTCCCGCGGAGCCCGAAGAGGAGGTGCCGCCACCCGACCCCTCGCTGCGCCGAAAGCTGCAGAACATGATAGAGAAGGTGCGAAAACAACTGGGGCCGCCGCCGGAACCGAAACCCGAAGACGAGGACGAGGGGCCCTTTGCAAAGCACGCCCGGATGTTCAAGTACCTGATGAGTCTTGCCGGCAACCTTCCCCCCGACCGTGACCGGGAGTATCGACAGAGCGAAGAGCGCCTGAAACTGGCGGGTGTGACCGCCCGACTGAGCGGCCACGATACGTTGCGACACAAGCTGACGGCAGCGCGGAAACGCGCCGAGACCGCCGCCGGGGAAGGGGGCACTCCTCTCCCGAAGAAGCCCGGGGACGTATCCGTCGACCGGCGGAAACTGGCGGGGACGTTCAGCTATCTCTCCGGACTGAGCTCTGCGTTGCCCGACGGCGAGATAGCCGAACAGCTCAGTACCCGGGCGAAACGGGTCAGCGAGCGTATCGAACGGGACGATTGACGCCGGGAGCGTGACGGCAGCCTGGAGCGGTTGTTGACGGTGGAACTACTCCGCTATAATGCGCCCCATGGTCTCCGAAGCGACACTGAAAAGCCTCCATCCTCTCGAAGTCAAAACGCTTCTTCACGTTGACGGCGAAGATATCTTTGATGCGGAACGGATGCAGAACGAGCTTGGTCTCAAGCTGGGACAGTGCAATCAGGCACTGAGTTGGCTCTCCGCCAAAGGATATATCGAGGAAACGGAGCGGGAGCTCCAGGTATTCTACGAACGGACCGAACTGGGAGCTGAGTACGCCGATCACGGTACCCCTCCGGAACGGATCATCGACGCGGTAACCGCCGAAGGTCCCCTTTCGATGGCGGACCTTGCGGACAAGACGGGGGTTGAGAAGAAAGACGTCGGCTCGTCCTTCGGGCGCCTCTCCAAACTCGGGATTCTCACGATGGATGCGGAGAAACGAGTCTCCCTCGCCGCGGAGTACACCGACGGCGGCAGTGATCCTCCCCGTCCGGACGCGTTGATTCGCACTCTCCTCGAACGCGCCGCTGCGGGAGAGATCGCCGAAGCCGATCTCTCCCCGGAAGAGCGGGATGAGATCGCCGGGTATGCGAAAAAACGCGGCGCATCGTCGGCGATGTTCCGGGTTGTTGAACGGGAGTTGGTGCGGTACCGCCTGACCCCAGCCGGCATCGACGTCAAGGGAGCCCTTGCGAAGGCGGGGGTCACCGGTGACGAGATCGGTCGCCTCACCGCGGAGATGCTGCGTGACGGGAGCTGGCGGGGCAAGACGTTCCGCCCCTATGGAGTCGACGCCCCGACGAGTCGCCTCGTTCCGGGAAGACGAAATCCCTACTGCGAATACCTCGATTCGGTGAAGGACAAGCTCGTGTCCCTCGGGTTCGAGGAGTTCGACGGGCCCGTCGTCGAAACGGAGTTCTGGAACTCCGACGCGCTCTTCATGCCCCAGTTCCACTCCGCCCGGGATATCCACGACGTCTACTACGTCAAAGAGCCCAGTCACGCCCGCGAGATCGAGGAGCCGTACCTCTCCCGGATCGCGAAGACCCACGAGAACGGATGGGAAACCGGCAGCCGCGGATGGGGGTATACCTTCGATCGCGATTTCACTCGCCGCCTGATCCTCCGGAGTCAGGGAACGGTAATGTCCGCCAAGACACTCCATACCGCCAAGGTTCCCGGGAAGTACTTCGGGATCCTCCGCTGTTTCCGGTACGATCAGGTCGACGCTACCCACCTCTCCGATTTCTACCAGACCGAGGGGATCGTCCTCGGCGAGGAGGTCAATCTCAAGAACCTCCTCGGGTTGCTCGAGATGTTCGCGGTGGAACTCGCCGGCGCGACGGACGTACGGTACGTTCCGGGGTACTTCCCCTTCACCGAACCCTCCGTGGAGGTGCACATCAAGCATCCTCGCCTCGGGTGGTTCGAGCTCGGTGGTTCCGGCATTTTTCGACCGGAGGTAACCAAACCGATGGGTGTCGACGTCCCCGTCCTCGCCTGGGGGCTCGGAATCGACCGGATGGCGTTGATGCATCTCGGTCTCAACGATCTTCGGGAGCTTTTCAGCCCCGATCTGGAACACGTACGCCTCCGCCGCCGCAGCGTCTAAGGAGATCACCATGCCGAAAATTGAAGTATACCGCGACGCCCTGATCAAACTGATCGGGGCGGGCAAGCTCACCGACGACCAGCTGGAGTCGGTATTTCCCGCCGCCAAGGCGGAGCTCGATGAGCCCGCCGACGACGAAGGGGTGATGAAGGTCGAGCTCAACGATACGAACCGTCCCGATCTGTGGTCTACGGCGGGCCTCGGGCGGCAGCTCCGGATCTACCACGGCGCGGAGGCACCGGTGTACCATTTCTTCTCGGATGCAACGGTCACCCGGGAGCACGGAGAACGCCGGGTTGTCGTGGATTCATCGGTCGAAACGATTCGCCCCTGGGTGGTTGCCTTCGTCATGTCCGGCCCCGCCGTGACCGAGGCGGTGCTGAAAGACCTGATTCAGACGCAGGAGAAACTCACCTGGAACTACGGGCGCAAACGTCGCTCCATCGCGATGGGGGTCTACCGTGCGGATCTCATCACCTTTCCCGTTCACTACAAGGCGGTTGATCCCGACGCGACGACCTTTGTTCCCCTTCAGGACACCCGGGAACTGTCGATGCGGCAGATGCTCACGGAACACCCGAAGGGGATCGAGTACGGACACATCGTCGCCGATTTTCCGAAATTCCCGATCCTGACCGACGACAGGGACGACGTCTTGAGTTTTCCCCCGGTGATCAACAGCGCCTCCATCGGCGCGGTGCAGGAGGGAGACACCTCTCTGTTCATCGAGCTGACCGGCACCGATCTCGATCCGTTGCTGCATACCGCCTCGATTATCGCCTGCGACGTTGCCGATATGGGGTATACCGTCGAGCCGGTCCGGGTGGAGTACCCCTACGACACGCCCTACGGTCGACAGATAACGGTGCCGTATTACTTCCAGGAACCGCAGCGGGCGGGGTTAGCGGAGATCAACGCCCTCCTCGGGGAGAATCTCACGACAGACGAGGTGGTCCTGGCTCTCAAGCGGATGGGGATCGCGGCGACCGAAGCAAGCGCCTCGGCATCTGCGGAACCGGCGGTGGTAATCCGCGTACCCGAGTATCGGAACGACTTTCTCCACGCCGTCGATGTCGTAGAGGATGTGATGATCGGTCGCGGGATGGACAGCTTCACCCCGGAGATGCCCCGGGATTTCACCGTCGGGCGTCTGACGCCGGTGGAAGAGTTCACCCGGCGTCTCAAGACGACGATGGTCGGTCTCGGCTTTCAGGAGATGATCTTCAATTACCTCGGTTCCGGTGCCGATTATATCGAGTCGATGTACGCCGAAGAGGACTGGGAGAAACAGTTCGCCCTGGCGGTACAGATCGCGAACCCGATGAGCGAGAACTACGAGTTTGTTCGCCCGTCGATCCTTCCGTCCCTCCTTGCATCGGAGGCGGTAAGCGGAAACGCGGTGTATCCCCACCACATCTTCGAGATCGGCAAGACCGCCGGTCGCGACAACGACGACGTGACCGGGACGGTGACGCGAACCTCTCTCGGATTCCTCAGCGCCGACGGCGATGCCGGGTTCAACCTGGTAAATTCACACGTTTCTGCTATACTTTTCTATATGAGCAGGGAGTATACGTTGAGAGAGCTCGACGACTCCCGGTTCATACCGGGTCGTGCAGCGGCGATCGTTGCAACGGCTGACTCAAAACGTTCCGAGCCGACGGTACTCGGCGTATTTGGCGAGGTGCATCCCCGGGTACTCGAGAAGTGGGGGATTCAGGTACCCTGTACCGCCGGCGAGCTCGACGTTGAAAGGTTGCTGGCACACCGTGGCGGAGGCGGAAAGAGCCGATAAGCCGAACGTTCTCCTTCCTTACGCGGGTCCGGAGCCCGATCCGGACCTCCTCGACGTCTTTGTGTACCTGCGCCCCGAGACGAACGGTGTCGCCGTGGAGAGCACGATTCTCAAGGTGATTCGGGAGTGTAAACGGGAAGAGCAGGCGATCGATCTCGTCTACCTTGCGAACGTCCCTGGTAAACACATCGTCCGGAACGACATCGTCGAACGTCACTACCAGTTGCGCCTCTTTTTCGCGGTTCACGGTGGAAACGCTTTCACCAGCGAGATGTGTGGCCAGTTCACCGACTATTACCGAGAGCCCTTCGACCGAACCCGGGTGATCGGTGCCTTCGAGGCGCTCCGGCGCTTCGAATGGACGCCGGAGGAGTTGTTCGCCCTCTGGGTCGACGAAGATGCGGTGACCAGAGTCGCCGGGCAGGTCGTCAAACGGTACGATGGAGTGTGGATCGTGAACTACGACATCCCCGCGCTCCTTCACAAGAACACCGCCGAGACCGACATAGCGGTGATGATCTTCCGAACGCCGATGGGGTATCCCCGGTTCTTTGAACTCGCCGGACGGATGCGGAACGCCCTGGTGCGGGAGGCACTCCTGAAGCAGGGCATGCCGATCGCACGGGCGGCGCACATCTCCCGAAGTCCTTTCGAACAGTTGCTGGATGCCCGGGATTACCTCTTCACGGCGGACGGGAACAATTGGGGGCTTCCCGGCAGTTCCTTTGCCGGGTATCTGCAGGACCAGGGGATCCCCGAAGCGGTGATTCGAGGCCTCCTGGAACATCCGGTCTGTACCTTTGATTTCGGCGTCGGTGACTACTCCCTTCAGAACCTCCTCGATCTGTGTGAGGGGTTCAGCTACCGCGACGGTCGGCACATCATCGATCGGATCGTCGCACAGGCCGTGCTTCCCAAATCATGGTCGGTCGGAGCTTCCCTGCTCTCTTAGGAGCGACACCGTGTCGACGTCTGCGCGGACCGCCCCTTTTCACGATCGTTATCTTTTTCTCCCGGTCCTCTTGTGGTACGATCCCGGGATGGACCTGGTCGAGCTGTTGCAGCAGGTGTACCCTTTTCGGTTTCTCCGCGACCGGCAGCGCCGTGAACTTGCTCACCATCTCTCGGAGTGCACCTTTCCGCCGGGGGAGACGATCTTTCGACGCCACGATCTTGATCAGTCGGTCTACCTTATCGCCGAGGGAGCGGTCGAGGTCTTCGATCCCCGACGATCGTCGGACGACCTCATCACCGTTATCCATCGGTTCCACTATTTCGGCGAATGGGAAGCGATCTTTCAGGAACCCCGCCTCTTCGGGGTGCGCGCCCGCGGCGACTGTATCTGCTACCGCCTCTCGGGCGAGCATTTTCGCGAGCTGTTACAGAAGTCGCCAACCTTCGCCCAGGGGTTCGGGACGATCCTCCGGGACAACCAGGGCATCTTTTCAGCCTTCGACCGGTTCAAGGTGCAGCTTCTGCAGGAGGCGGGAGGCGGCCATATCAGTGTCGGGCGTCTGTTGCCGATCTACCGGAGTCTCGAGCCGGCGCTTCATCCCGGCGCGGTAGACGGACGGCTCGATCTTCCGGCGCTCCAGTACGCTCAGAGACGCCTTCCGGCGAACGTGACACGGACGTTCGCGTTTCTCCTGGTCGACGAGTTGACGGAACCGTTTGCCGAAGCGGATACGTTTTTCCCGACGGTGCCGACGGCAGCACGACGACGCGACGTCTGGGAGGTGCTTCCCGGGAAGAATCTCGTTCTCCTGCGCAGCGGTGACTCCGATCTGATCGACCTTCTGACGTGCCTCTGTCTCTACGCCGTCGAGGCGCGGAAGATCCGCGAGCGGGTGACCCGGGACGGGGCGCTCCATCGGATCGATCGCTTCGCCGCCGATGGAGGTGATCCGGAGGAAACGAAAGAGTTTCTGAACTCCCTTCCCTTCAGCTCTCGCGAGATCGATGGACTGATCGCGATCTGGCCGACCGACACGGTCCGGCGCATCTCGGAGATCACCCGTCATCGGGAGATGTTCTCCATCGATGTTCGGAGACGGGAGCGCACCTACCGGGCCCGACGCGGTGAGCTCTGGACCTCCGAGGTCGCCCGGCTGACCCGGGAGGTGACGGGGTACGATCCGGGGGCGCTCCCCGAAGCGGTGGCGATCCACATCATCAGCAGTAATACCCACTCCGTAACCAACTGTCTCAATCCCTGGTTTCCGGACAACGCCAGGACGATACTCGAATGGGGACGGAAGACCGGGCAACCCGGGGTCGACGAGATGTGGGCGATCGAAACCGATCTGGTCTACTCCCTGTTGCCCGCCTACCTCACCGCCCATCCCGGTACCGACATGGAGTTCCGTCGCGTCGGCGAGAGTGCGGGACAGTCCCGTCTCGATCGGACCGCAAGTACCGGTATCCAGGTGCAGCTGATCGATCTCGCGGCGGTGGAGAAACAGACGATCGACTCCCACATTACTCCGTGTACCACCCCCGGCACGTACATCGTGAACATCGATTACGCCTTCGGCGAGCAGGCGGAATACGTGATCAGAAACCTGCTGATGCTCTTCGGCGAGAACGTCCGGAGCGTCAACTTCCTCGGGAAGGCGGGAGCCCTCGTCGGAGAACGAGGGGATATCCTCGCGCCGACGGCGTTTGTGGAGCAGCAGAACGATCTCTTTCAGCCCCTTCCGGTGCCGTCTCTTGAATGCTCCGAAGGCGACGGATGCGTCGACCGCATCGCCCGTCGCCACCCGAACGGCACGGTACACACAGGGCCGATGCTCACCGTCGACGGAACGCTCCTGCAGAACCGGCAGATGCTCAACTTTTACCGGCAGATCTGGGACGTTGTCGGGATCGAGATGGAAGGTACCCACTATTACCGGGGCATTCTCGAGTCGAGTCAGCTCGGGGTGATCCGGAGCGATGTGGCGTATCGCTTTTTCTATTACGTTTCCGATCTGCCCCTCCAGGGTCATTCGAACCTGGCGACACCGATGAAACGTTCCGAGGGGGTGCCGCCGTTGTACGCGATAACCCGGCATGTCCTTGACGAAATATCGATGGGAGGTGCGTCGTGACGCGACGGCTCGTCTTTACGAACCGGAAAGGTGGGTGCGGCAAAACGACGACGAGCGTAAACGTCGCCGCAGCCCTCGCACATATGGGTGCCCGGGTGCTTGTGGTCGATACCGACCCGCAGGCTCACGCGACGATGTCTCTCGGGGTGTCCCAGGGGGAGTTGACCGGCGACTTGAGTCACGTCCTCGAGGGGCGCCGTACCGCAGCGGAGGTGATCCGCCGGACCTACGTACCGCGGTTGCGGGTGGTGCCGTCGTCCCGTCGTCTCGCCGATTTCGAGCGGCGCTACTCCAACAGCGGGGAGGCGCGGTTCTGGATGCGAGACCATCTCTCCAATGCGTTCGGGGGTAACGATTTTGTTATCTTCGATACGCCACCGACAACACAGCTCCTCACCGTCGGGGCTCTTATCGCCGGGAACGAGGCGTACATCCCGATGCAGGCGCATTTTCTCGCGATGGAAGGGATGATAGAGATCATCGAACTTGTCGAGCGCGTTGCGGCCCACTACAATCCCGATCTATCCGTCCGGGGGATCATCCCCACCTTCTATGAGGAGGCAGCCGATTTTTCCCGGGAGCTGATGGCGGCGCTCCGGTCACGCCTTGGAGAGGATCTGGTTCTGAAGCCGATCCACCACAACCTTGCCCTTGCGGAAGCTCCCGGTGAGGGGCATACGATTTTTCAGCACGAACTGCGGAGTACCGGGGCGATCGATTACTACAAGGTCGCGTTGCAGATCAGGGGGCGCGGTGGCGTTTGATCGCCGCGGAGAGTGCGTCGAGTGAGAGCGGTTTTTCGAGAATGGCATCCATCCCCGCCGAGAGGGAGTCCCGGGTTCTCGCGGCATCGATGTAGCCGCTGAACCCGAAGATCAACGGCTGTTCGAGATCGGTCCTGGCCCGGATTTGTCGGGTTGTCTCGACACCGTCGATTCCGGGCAGGAGATTGTCCATCAGGATCGCATCGTACCGCGTCTCCGCGACGCGATCGAGAGCCTCCTCCCCCGTCTCGACGACGTCGCACTCATACCCCGCTCCTTCAAGGAGTCTTACGATTACCAGCCGGTTGAGCTTTTCGTCGTCGACGACCAGGATCTTCATTTTCGGTTGTTGGTGGATTCACGCAAACTCAACACCGCGCCGGCGATCTCCTCGGTTTCGTCGTAGACGGGGTTTGCGTTGATCCGGACGGTAACGCGGTCTTCGACCCGGAACGCCCGTTGTAACGACACATCGAAGTCTTCCACCGCCCGTTTCGATTCCCGGATGATCCCGAAGGGAAGGTCCTCCGGGCCGAGGATCGTTCCGTGGCGGTCCTGCATCGCAAAGCGCGGATCATCGTGGGTCAGTCCGTTGAGCTCCTCCCGGGAAAGCCCGAGCAGGTCTTCCGCCTGGGCGTTTGCGTATACGAACCGGCCCCGGTGGTCGAGGATCGTGATCGCCGAGGGGTTGTTGTCCAGAACGCGCATCAGCAGTTCGTGTTGCCGCAACAGCGCCTGCTCCGCGTGTTTCCGTTCCGTTATCTCCACGAGGGTGACGACGATACCCTTCGATCGCTCCAGCTCCGAGGTGTACGGGAGGATCTTCACGAGAAACCACTCTCCGTCCTTGTTGTTCGTCTCCGTCTCGTGGGGCGTTCCCGTTTCGAGAACCGTGGCGATATCGTCCATCAACGTGTCGTAGTGGAGGTTGTGTGAGAGGTCACTGAAGGGCCGACCGATATCGGACTTGATGATGTTGATCTGTCCGGTAACCGGAGGGGTATACTTCCTGATCGTCAGGTTCTCGTCGAGAAAGATCGTACCGATCGCGGTGCCCGAGAGCAGGTTGTCCATGTCGTCGTTCAACTCCGAAAGCTCTTCGATCTTCTTCTGATACTCCGAGTTGACGGTGATCAGCTCCTCGTTGACCGACTGGAGCTCCTCGTTGGTGCTCTGAAGCTCCTCGTTGGAGGAGAGAAGCTCCTCATTTGTCGCCTGAAGCTCCTCGTTGGATGTCTCGAGTTCCTCAATCGTTGCCTGAAGGTTCTCTTTTGTATACTTCAGCTCACCCTCGAGATCGGCGATGCGACGTTTCACGCTCTCGCTGAGGTCGAACTGTCGTGGTGGTGTTTCCTCTGTATCTGCAGGGGACTCACCCTTCGCATCGCGCTGAAAGAGGACCGCGAACCGCGGTGTGTCGTGGGTTGCCAGGGGACGGACGGTGAGGGTAATCGAGTGTCCGTCGCCCTCGTTACCCCTGACCTGGATGTTATGGTACGAGACGGTCTCTTTCTGACGAATCGCCGATTGCAGCGCCGTACTCAGGGGGATCGTCACGTCGTTTTTCGTCATCTTCAGCACGTCGAGATCCATCCGCCCTTCCGGGAGGCGGAGATAGTCGTGGAGATCACCGAAGGTGTGTACCAGCTGGCGGTTGTCGTCGACGATCGCACAGGGAGGGACGTAATCGTTGATCAGCCGTTCGTAGAGGGGGTCAAGACTGCGCGACATACGGACCGACGAAGATGCGCGTCGTCCCGGGTCGGCCATCTCCATCCGTTCCCGCCAGTCTGTATCTGTCGGTGTGATGTGGAGGTCCCGCGGTTTGTATTCTCCTTTATAGGCGAAGATCTTCCACTTCGTGTCGATCGTCCGGAAGTACTTGCTCAGATCACCGATCGTTTCGCTTGACCCGAGGAACATAAAGCCACCTGCAGTGAGGGAAAAGTGGAAGTTGGTAAGGATCTTCTTCTGCAACACCGACTGGAGATAGATCAGAAGGTTCCGGCAGCTGATCAGGTCGATCCGTCGAAACGGTGGGTCCTTGAAGATGTTGTGGTAGGCGAATATCACCATCTCCCGAATCGCCGGGCCGATCTGATAGCGCTCGCCCTTGCGAACGAAATACTTCGCCAGGCGTTCCTGCGACGCGTCGGCGGCGATGCTCTCCGGGTAGAGTCCGTGGGAGGCGAACTCGATCGCGTCCTTGTCGATGTCGGTGGCAAAGATCTTGATGTCGTTCCGGTGGTTGTGTTCCTCGGCGTACTCCGCAAGGAGGATTGCGATACTGTACGCTTCCTCGCCGGTGGAGCAGCCGGCAACCCAGACGCGGATCGGATCACCCGGCTGTTTTTCGCGAAAAATCGCGGGGATCACCTCGCCGGCGAGTTTTTCGAACGCTTCGGTATCACGGAAGAACTTCGTGACACCGATGAGGATCTCCTTGAAGAGGGTGGAAATCTCTCCGGGGGACTCCTCGAGAAACTCGATATACCGGGAGAGATCCCGGATCTGGTTGATTCCCATCCGGCGCTCGATCCGGCGGGTGATCGTCGTCTCCTTGTAGTACGACAGGTCCACACCGGTCCGTCGCTTGACGAGCATGTAGATCTTCGTTAACGCCGTGGAATCGGGCTGCATCGTCTGCCCCTCTTCGGCAGAGATCCGTACGTGACCGGATACGAAGTTCTGAAGCTCCTCCGGAATCTGCGCTGCCGGCAGTACGAAATCGATGAGACCCGTCGAGATCGCGCTCCGGGGCATCCCGTCGAACTTCGCGTCGTCTTCATCCTGCACGATCACGAGGCCGCCGAACTCTTTGATCGCCCGGGCTCCGCGGGTGCCGTCGCTCCCCGTACCGGAGAGAATGATCCCGACCGCCTGTTCCCCGGCGTCCTCGGCGAGGGATCGGAAAAAGATGTCGATCGGCAGGTTCAGACCGTGCTCCTGCTGGGTGAGAAAGAGGTGCCGCTGGTAGATCGTCATGTTCTTCTTGCGGGGGATCAGGTACACCGTGCCTCCCTCGACGGCCATCCCGTCCTCCGCCTCGACGATCCGCATCGTGGTGTGCTTCGCCAGGAGCTCACCCATGAGACTTTTGTAGTCGGGTGAGAGGTGCTGGATCACGACGAAGGCGAAATCGTCGCTTGCCGGCATATTGCCGAAAAACGCTTCCAGCGCTTCCAGACCTCCCGCGGAGGCACCGATCGCGACGATCCGCGGGTCCCCATCACCGGCGCTCATCGTGTGCTCCAAGGTAACGGCCGATCACCGAGAGAACCGTCTCCCGTACGAAAGGTTTGCTGATGTAGTCGTTCATGCCCGCCTCCAGAAAGCGTTCCCGGTCGCCCTTCATCGAGTGGGCGGAGATCGCGATAATCGGAACATCCCGGTCGAACCGACCATCCCGGTCGTTCCGGATCATCTTCGTCGCCGTAATGCCGTCCATACCGGGCATGGA
>JBKHFT010000102.1:0-11748 GCA_046540055.1 Alkalispirochaeta sp. | reverse complement strand
GGCTACCCCACTCCCGCCGGTACTCACGTACCTGCTCTCGCGGCGTGAGCGGAAACCTATCAGATCACTCCCCTCCTCGTCAACCACCCATTACACTTTTTTTCGGGTGTGCTACGATCGCGTCATGAATACAAATTCTCCCGGAGTAATCGGAGAGCGAGTCGCACGAATTCGGGCATGGATGATCGAGAACGACGCTGTAGCGGTGATCATCCCATCCACCGATCCGCACCAGAGTGAATACCCCGCCGAACGCGACCGGGTCCGCGCATGGGTCAGCGGGTTTCACGGGTCCGCGGGAACCGTCATCATAACGGAAACCGACGCCGGCCTCTGGACCGACTCCCGATATTTCCTTGAAGCGGAAACGGTACTGCAGGGGACGGAGTTCGTTCTGCATCGCCTCCACACGGGAGATACTCTGGACTACCCCGAGTGGCTCGCGTCCCGCTTTTCCCGGGACTGCCGGGTCGCGGTGGATTTCCGGACCGTCACCGTCTCGATGGTCCGGCGACTGGAGAGCGTCGGGATCGCCACACTGATCGATCTGGGAGATGCGATCGAGACGATCTGGACCGACCGACCGACCCGGCCGTCGGAACCCCTCACTGTCTTGCCCCTGGAGGTGACCGGAGAGGACGCGAAATCGAAGCTCGAACGCGTCCGGTCCGAGATGAAGCGGTTCGGCGCCGAGAGCCACATCGTCGCAACCCTCGACGATATCGCCTGGATCCTGAACATCCGCGGGAGCGATGTCGCGTATAATCCCGTCTTTCTGAGTTATCTCGTGATCACCGACGATGAGGTGCGCCTCTATACCGACGGAAATCGAGTTGACGATACGACGAAGGGATACCTCCAGGAGATCGGCGTCTCCGTCTTTGAGTACGATCGATTCCGGAACGATACGATCGCCCCTTCCGGTTCCGCTTCGAAAGGGTTGCGGGGGCCGGTGCTGATCGATCCGGAGCGGACGAGCTACGCGATCGTACGACGCTGTGAAGGAGTCAACATCATCGAGAAGCCGCAGCCCTCGACAGGAATGAAGGCGCGGAAAAACGGCACGGAACTCGCAAACCTGCGCGACACGATGCGCCACGACGGAGCCGCCCTGGTTCGGTTTCTCCGCCGTCTGGACCGCTCGATCCGGGATGGCGATCGCGTGACGGAGCTCTCAGCGGCGCAGATGCTCCGGGAGGAGCGCCGAAAGATTCCCGGGTACGTAAGCGAC
The DNA here is from genome assembly GCA_046540055.1 of Alkalispirochaeta sp. Classification (GTDB taxonomy): domain Bacteria; phylum Spirochaetota; class Spirochaetia; order DSM-27196; family Alkalispirochaetaceae; genus Alkalispirochaeta. Next base: position 10,517 of record JBKHFT010000102.1, on the reverse strand, counting down.
AGCTTCACCTACATCTCCGGGTTCAACGGGAACGGCGCGATCGTTCATTACTCCGCCGATGAAACGAGGGATGCGACGATCACCCCGCCGGGAATCTATCTGATCGACTCAGGCGGACAGTTCCGCACCGGAACCACCGATATTACCCGGACCGTGGCGATCGGCGAGCCGCCTCCCGGCGCGGTGACCGACTATACCCTCGTCCTTAAGGGACACATCGCCCTTGCGCGCCTGGTGTTCCCGGAAAACACTTCGGGTCGCGATATCGATGCGATCGCCCGGGTTCCCCTCTGGTCGCATCTGATGAACTACGGACACGGCACGGGGCACGGTGTCGGGTACGCGCTGAACGTTCATGAGGGACCACAGCGGATCGCGCCGGGAGCTCCCCCGTGGCCCCTCGAAGACGGGATGGTCGTGTCCGACGAGCCGGGGGTATACCGGACCGGGCAGTGGGGCATTCGGATCGAAAACCTTCTGGCGGTTCGCCGACGGGGAGCTTCGGAACTGGGCAGATTTCTCGAATTCGAGACGCTGACCCTCTGTCCCCTGGACCTCAGGATGATCGATACGGCGCTCCTGACCGACGACGAACGGCGCTGGATCGACGAATACCACCGGTGGGTCCGCGACGAGCTCACGCCGCTTCTGGACGATGCAGACATGGAGTGGCTGGGGCACGCGACGGCGGCACTGGGGGACCAGATGGAGAAACGCACGGACTCGCCGGGGGATCCGGGACACGCGACGGCGAGACTCCCGAGGTAGCTCGGAGCCTCCCGGGTCCTTCCCTCGCCCCAGAGATGACGTCGCCGCCTCTACCGGGGTGACGAGTCTCCCGGGGCAATGCCTCTACCGGGGCGACGAGTCTCCCGGGGCAGCGCCTCTACCGGGGCGACGCGTCTCCCGAAGCAGCCCCTCTACTGCGGAAGAATAATCGTGTGGATCTTGACGTCGAGTTCCCGCGCCCGGGAAAACACCTGCTCCCGGGTGACGCTGCCCCGAGGTCGCGGGTGGGGCGGAGCGTCCCCGATAAGGATGATCATCCGGTCGTCGGCGGTCCATTCAAAGCCCCGTACGCTTGCCCAGAGCGCCTCGTACACCGCCTCCGGGATGTCCCGCCCGCCGGCTACCCGGATGCGGTCCAACCGGTCCTGGACGAGTTCCCAGGTATCGACGTAGTCGTACTTTCTCACCAGATAATCTTCGAGGTAGTCCCGGTAGTGCATGAATCCGATGCGGAACGATTCGTATGTGGCGAGCTCCTCCTGGAGGGTCTCCACAAGGTTATCCCTGAGAACCGGCATATCGTCCCGCATGCTCTGCGTCGTATCGAGGGCGAGAACGAGATCGAGGGTGCGCCCGTCACCGGGGAGGAGCGCCGAGATCTGATTGAGTGTGTCTTCAGGCCCTTCGGAGTAGAGGGTCTCACCATCGTTTTCCCGGGAGATATCGAGAAAACTGTCCACCGTATCGGGCATGTAGTTTCCCTCGGGAGGGCCCTCGAGGGGCGCCTGCTCGACGCGAAGAATAAACGGATTGTCCCGGAACTCACCACGATAGTCGGCGTAGGGCTCCGAAAAGGTCCGGATGCTGAGGTACGTTCCGTCGAGGACCATCACCTCTCCGTTTCGCGTGTAGGGATAACCGAACTCAAGGATATAGGGGATGAAGATCCGGAACGCCTCACCGAATTCGTCGTCTGCTTCGGGGGTGCTGTCGACGAGGAAAAACTGCTCCCCCCGGGGCAGGAACTCCCCGTCGAGGATGCGCCGCTCGTTTCCGTTCTCGGGGTGGTACTCCCGCGAGCGATACGCGAAGGTAGTAACACCCCGATCGGGCGCTTCCGTCGATTCCGTAAGGAGCACCGATTCCATCTGCGGTTTCTTGCGGATAACAAGGTTGTACCCGCCCTCGATACTCTGTTCGATCCGGATATCCTCAGGCGTGACCGAAAGGTACTCGGGCCCAACCGATTCCGTTCCCCGCCCCGCCGGACCCTCGGTATCGGCCGCCGCGTCGGTATCGGCCGTCGCGTCGTCGTTCTCCTCCACGGTTTCCTGGGCGAATCCACCCGAAACGGGTACGATCAGTACCGCGATAGCGGCGAGGGCAAAAATGCAGGGGTTGATTCGTTTCATGCCGGATACCTCTTTCAGAAGATCGGCAGAAACGAGGCTGCGATTGAGAATCCCCGGACCGTTGATCGCGACGAATCAATCGCCGAGCTCGATCACCGCAGGGAACTCGGGATACCGCTCCCCGGAGAACGAGAGCGTTCCGGCGCCGTTCCCGCGGGCATCAAGAAAGAAATCAAAGGCATCGATAAACCCGAATGCAAAGGAGCAGAGCAACCCGTCGGAGACCGCCTGCTCCGGCGCTTCATCGGATTCCCCCCCCTGTGGCGCCACGTACACGAGAAACAATCGGTACCGGTCGCTCCCGAGCACTTCGAGCACCCGACGGCCCCGGTTGCTTTCCAACGACGTGAGTTCAGCGGTTTCGCACGGGATCGGGTCCCCGGCGGATGCCGGAGGCAATCGTGTTGCGCCGGGATCGGTCACGTATACCTCCACCCGGCCGGCCAGGGTACGGTACGGTGCATAGTAGTACTTCGCGTCGTTGGCGGGAAAGACGGGGATGTGCCGGTCCCACCGGACCGGTCGTTCGAGAATCGCCGTACCATCCGGCGGTTGCCATCCTCCGGTATCCCCCGACCCCGAGGGATCCTGAGTATGTCCGGGGAACCCGACGGATCCGAGAAACAGGAGCGCGATCACGCCGATCGTCGAAACCCGCCCCCCCATGTGCATCGTTCCTATTCGACGGTGACGCTCTTGGCGAGATTGCGCGGCTGATCCACGTTACACCCCCGCTCGAGGGCGCAGTAATACGCGAACATCTGTGTCGGCACCGTCATCAGGAAGGGGTACATATACTCGTTCGCATGGGGAACGAAGATCACGTCGTCGGCGATCCGGGGTACATCGCGATCACCCTCAACGGCGAGAGCGATCACCGGGCCGCCCCGGGCTTTCACCTCTTTCATGTTGTTAATCACCTTGTCCCTGAGCCCGTCGTCGGGGACGAAGAAGAACGACGGCGTCATCTCGTTGATCAGGGCGATCGGTCCGTGCTTGATCTCCGCGGCGCTGTATCCCTCGGCGTGGATGTAGCTGACCTCTTTGAGTTTGAGTGCTGCTTCAAGCGCCACCGGGTAGTTGATGCCTCGTCCGAGGAAGAGGAAATCCTCACTTCGGGCATATTTCCGCGCGAGTGCCTGGATCGGCCCGGGATCGTCGAGGATCTGTTTGAGCTGATCAGGGACCGCTTCGAGAGCCTCAACGAACTGGAGGCCCTGCTCGTAGGACATGTCCCGCATCCTCCCCATGATCAGTGCGAAGAGGTAGAGCGCCGTCAGCTGGCTTGTGAACGCCTTGGTCGAGGCGACGGCGATCTCGGGACCGGAGTGGATATACACCCCCCCGTCGGACTCACGGGGAATCGTTGACCCGACGACGTTACAGATACCGAGAACGCGACCACCTTTCCGTTGCACCTCTCGCATCGCGTAAAGGGTGTCCGCGGTCTCGCCGGACTGGCTGATCGCGAAGTAGAGACTGTTCCGCTCCACGATCGGATTGCGGTACCGCAGCTCGCTGGCGAGTTCCGCAGTTGCAGGGATCCGTGCGAGAGATTCGAGGACATATGAGGCGACCATACCCGCGTGGTAACTGGTACCGGCGGCGAGGATCTTCACCCGGTTGATATCGAGGAGTTCCCGGTTCGAGAGGTTAAGCCCGCCGAGGTGTCCCGTTGCGTACTCGTAGTCGATGCGTCCCTGCATCGCCCGGGGGATCGAATCGACCTGCTCGAAGATCTCCTTCTCCATAAAGTGGGAGAACCCCGCCTTCTCGATCTCTTCGAGCTCCCAGCTGATCAGATCGATCGCTTTTCGGACCTCGTTGTCCCGAAGATCGGTGGTTGAGTAGTTTTCCGGTGTGATCGAGACGACTTCACCGTCCTCGATGTATATCACCTGCTTCGTGTGCGCTACGATAGCCGTCACATCGCTGGCAAGAAACATCTCGTCGTCACCGATTCCGAGAACCAGGGGCGAGCCGTTCCGGGCACCGATGATACGATTCGGTTCATCGATATGCATCGCCGCGATCCCGTAGGTCCCTTTGAGGAGGCGAACCGTTTCCTTGACCGCTCGCTCGAGATCGCCGTCGTAGAAGTCCGCAACGAGGTGGGCGATCACCTCCGAGTCGGTTTCGGAGACGAAGGTGTGCCCCTCCTGTTCGAGACGTTCCCGCAGGACGAGATAGTTTTCAATAATTCCGTTGTGGACGATGCTGACCGCGCCGGTGGGATCGACGTGAGGATGGGCGTTGAGATCGGTGACGCCGCCGTGGGTCGCCCACCGGGTGTGTCCGATTCCGACGGTCCCCGGGAAGTCTTCCGGGACGTGGGCGCGAAGATCGTTGATCTTCCCCGCCCGCTTGATAAGGTGCAACGCACCGTTGTGCTCTACGCTGATCCCGGCGGAGTCGTAACCGCGGTACTCAAGGCGTTTGAGCCCCTCGATGAGGATCGGCGCCGCCTGGCGGGGCCCGCAGTATCCGATGATTCCACACATGTATTGTTCCTATTCCTGTACGCCGGCGGTACGAACCAGCTTCTGTTTGTCCTTCAAACGTATCGCATTGGACTCGATTCCACAGATTCCGGCGCTCTCAAACGAGTAGAGCACCTCGGAGACGCGCTCTTTCGGCGACTCGAGTTCCAGGGCGATCTCTTCTACCGTCCGGTCGAAGGTCATTGTGGTCTCTCCGCCGTTGCGTTCCATGAACCGGTTGTAGAGATTCAGGGCGATCATGCTTCGTTCGTTCTGCCGGACGAGTTGCTGGATCTGGGCGTTACTGTTCTGTAGTCGCTTCGAGAGCTTGTCGATCACGTTCATCGCGATCTTCGTGTTCTTGCCGATCATCGCCTCAAACCCGGGGCGATCGAACGCGAGAATCTCGACGGTACCCGATGCGGTTGCCGTCGCGGTACGCACGATATTCGACACGATCGCCATCTCACCGAAGAAGTCACCTTTGACCAGCTCCGCGAGGCGATGCTCCCGCCCGTCTATCATCTTCGTGATGCGCACCGTCCCGTTCTGGATGATGTACATCTTGTCCCCCGGCTGTCCTTCTTCGAAGATCACCGTACCGTCCCGGATCGTCTGTCCATATTTCTCGAATAGAGGGTTATCCGACACAATGAGCCTCCATCTCGCGCGATAGCATCGCAAATTTCTGTTGATTCCGGCAAGCAGTATACCTCTTTTCGTCGTTCTAACGATAGAAAGAACTGAAAAAGGAGGCATCGATGCGAAGAGGAACGGCAATGCTCCTCACCGTGATCTGTACCGGATGTGGCTCTCCGACAAGTCTTCCGGAGATGATCGAAGGGGACTGGGTCCCGCCGATGCTCGGAGGGATCACAGCCCGGTCGCCCGAGGTGATCGCCCTCGAGTTCGACGAACCGGTGCGGCTCCTCGAAGCGACGATCGACCCTCCCGTCCTGGTCGCCGATGCAAGATGGCACGACGACGCGCTGGAGATCCGGGGGAGCGATCGGTTCGAAGCGAGTACCGAGTACTGGGTCGACGCGCGGGTGGAGGACAAAGCGGGCAATATCTCTTCAGTACTTGCGAGCGTGTACGGTCTGAATGAAAACCTCCCCCGTCTGCGGATCAGTGAAGTGGTGTGTGAAGGGTCGGCGGCGCACCCCGACTGGGTAGAGCTGGAGGTGCTGGAGGGAGGTGATCTGGCAGGTGTCTGTCTCTACGAAGGGAGTCCGTCGGTGTGGGACAGCAGGAAGGTGTTCCCATCGGTTCCGGTATCCACCGGAGAGTTTGTCGTCGTCCATTTCAAGCCGGAGGTGATCCCCGAGGAGGTCGACGAGATCTCCGATCCCGCCGAGAGCGGCGGGCTTGATGTTCATCCCGAGGCGTGGGACTTCTGGGTGTCCGGGGGCGACGGGATCCCCAACACGACGGGAGGGCTCACTCTGACCTCGTTTCCGGGAGGCCCCGTCATCGATGCTTTCCTCTATACAACGAAGCGGTACGATCCGAACGACGAAATACTCGGATTCGGACTCAAGTCACAACTCGAAATATTCGAAGAGATCGTGGCGATAGGCGGATGGAAACCTGCCGGTGAGTTCGTGATCCCCGAAGACGGAGTGGACCCCGAGGACAGCACCGCTACCAGATCGATCTGCCGCGATCCCGGGGCTCCCGACACCGATACCGCTGCGGACTGGCATATCACCCCTACCAGTGGTGCCACGCCGGGGTACGAAAACACGACGGAGCGGTATGAACCGTGACATTTAACGGCGCAGCGATTGAACGTCTCACAGATGCGGTGTAAAGAAATCGACGAGGGTCGCCTTCGGAACCGCCCCCACGTGCTCCCCGACAACCTCGCCGTTTTTAAACAGCAGGATCGCGGGGATGCTCACGATGTTGTACTGTGCGGCGAGGGCGTCTTCTTCATCGACGTTGACACGACCCACGTGGAGTGAGCCCTCGTACTCGGACGCGATCTCTTCGAGTATCGGGTCGATCATTTTGCAGGGCATACACCACTCCGCCCAGAAATCGACCAGGACGGGATGATCCGACTGGAGGACACGCTTATCGAACTCCGAATGCGCAACGTCGAATTTCATATCGATACAGTACGGTTCGCCTCGCTGATCGTCAACCGGCAAACTCGGCAGTTGCCGCTCTGATCGCCTCGTAGATCGAACGTCCCTCCCCGTTCGCCGATTCAGCGGTCCGGACGAAGGCCGATCCGATCACCGCGGCGTCGGCGTGCTCTACCACCGCCGCGACCTGCTCCGGCGAGGAGATACCGAACCCGGCGACAACCTTCGCTCCGGAGGAAGCGAGGGCGCGGATGAACGCGATGTTCTCGGGGCCGATCTCGGTGTAGGCGCCGGTGGTCCCCCGGCGGAGGGCCGCGTAGATATACCCGCTTTGGACGGAGCGGACGAGGTCGATTCGTTCCGGTGCCGCCCCGAGGGAGATCACCGGAACGATCTCTATCCCCCGGGCGCGCCCGGCGGCGTAGAGTCCCTCGTCGGAGTCGATCGGGAGATCCGGGACGATCAGTCCCGTCACTCCGTGTTCCGCTGCGGTATCGACGAACGCGTCGACTCCTTTGGCGAACACCGGCGACGCGTAGCTCATGACGAAGACACCGGGAACCTTTTGCCCCGACGCCGCCGCGGCCTCGCGGGCGTAGGCGATGATCTCCCGTACAAACCGCCATCCCTCGTCGATACGGAATCCATTCTTCAAGGCCACCGCGCAGGCCCCCTGAATCGTCGGCCCGTCGGCGGTGGGGTCACTGAAGGGAAACTGCACCTCCAGATAGGTCGTCCCGCCGTCGATCATCCCCCGGGCGACCTCGATACTCGACGAATAATCCGGGAAGAACGGAATCATATGGGTCATCAGATTGTAGCGCGCCATTACTCGTTCCTCCCGACAGCCGTATCGATCGCCGCCGCCTCGGAGAGAAGGAACTCCTTCCACGGTCCCGGCGTAAGGTGCGACGCGGTAATAAACAGATCCTTGTCACCCCGACCACTCATGTTCACCACGACGACCGCCTCCGGCGGAAGCGACCGGGCGAGTTCAATCGCCTGCCATCCGCCGTGGGCGGATTCCAGGGCGAAGACGATCCCCTCGTGACGGGCGAAGAAGCGCAGCGCCTCGAGAGCCTCCTCGTCCGTTGCGCGACAAAACTCGATGCGCCCGGCGGTGCCGAGGGCGGCGAGCTGCGGGCCGATCCCCGGGTAGTCGAGCCCGGCGGAGACGGAGTGGGTATCCTGCACCTGTCCGTCCTCGTCGAGGAGAAAGAGCGACTTGTAACCCTGAACGATCCCGGGGCGCCCGAGACCGTTCATGCGGGAGGCGTGATCACCGACGGTGTCTCCCCGTCCTCCGGCTTCCACACCGATGAGCCGCGGCCGCCGGCGTTCCCGACCCCGGGGATCCGGTGCGTCGGCACCGTCGCCTTCCCCGATATAGGGCGAGAAAAACCCGATCGCGTTAGAGCCGCCACCGACGCACGCGACAAGGGCATCCGGCACGAGCCCTCGCGCCGCAAGCTCCTCGGCGACTTCCCGACCGATCACCGACTGGAACTCCCGTACCATATCGGGATAGGGCGACGGACCGAGGGCGGAACCGATGATGTAGTGGGTGTCGTCGTACCGCGCCGCCCAGTCCCGGAGCGCTTCGTTCACCGCGTCTTTCAGGGTGCGGGAACCGGAGGTCACCGGAACGACCTTCGTTCCGAAGAGCTCCATCATGAACACGTTCGGCCGTTGCCGGGCGATATCGACCTCGCCCATATAGACGGTGCAGTCGAGACCGAGCTTCGCGCTGATCGCTGCGGTGGCAAGACCGTGTTGCCCCGCTCCCGTCTCGGCGATGATCCGCCGTTTCCCCATCCGCTTCGCCAGCAGGGCCTGGCCGATCGCATTGTTCACCTTGTGGGCGCCGGTGTTTGCCAACCCCTCGAGTTTGATGAAGAGCTGCGCCCCTCCCAGGGCGCGGGTACTGTTCTCGGCGAAGAGGAGCGGTGTGGGACGCCCCGTGTACTCCCGCTGGATACGGTCGAACTCCTCGAAGAACGACGGGTCTCCCATCGCTTCCCGGAACGCTGCATCGAGCTCGTCGAGGGGACCCCGAAGTACTTCCGCCACGTATCGCCCGCCGAACTGTCCGAAGAATCCGGGGGCGCCGGTTTTCGTTATCCGCTTCATCGTTCCTTCCTCTCTCGTCTGTCATTCCTCGTCGCAGCGTACGCCGCTGCGGGGTCGTATTTCGAGTCGTCCCGGGAGGCAGCGTCTACCGCCGCGAAAAACGCTCTCAGTCTGTCAGGGTCTTTCCGGCCCGGTTCGGCTTCAAGACCGCCCGACGCATCGATCAACTCCGGGTGCCACCGACGGATCGCGTCGGTGACGGTATCGGGATTGAGCCCTCCCGCGAGCCAGAGCGCTCCGTGAGGACCCTCATCGATCGCCGTCGTCACGGTATCCATGATCTCCCGAGAGACGCTGTGTCCGGTCCCGCCGGCGGCGCGACTGTCGTAGGCGTCTACCAGGAACCGCGGCGTGACGATCCGTGGAATCGTGGTGGTCGCCTCCCCGGGTGTTCGGAATCTGACCGCCGTATAGGCGGGCCAAGCGAACTCGAGGGCGTTCTCCGGTGGCGAGGCGCCGTGGAGCTGTAGCGCCGAAAGGTACCCTGCCCGCAGGTCGGCCCGGGCGCGGGAAAGAAACACGATCGCCTCCGGGACGGCGGCACCGGCGATCCCGGGGAGCATTTCCGGCTCCACCACCACACCAACGAGGGGCACCGTGATCCCCGCGGCGCGCAATTCCTTCGCGAGTCCCTCAGGGGCGGTCCGCGGCGATGTGGCGTAGATCAGTCCGAGAAGATCCGCTCCAAGGTCGACCGCGAGGCGGGCGTCCTCGATATTCGTGATCCCGCAGACCTTGACGAGGGGCCGGAGAGGCGCCTCCAGACGTCGCTCCCGCCTTCTGCGTGCGATCTCGGTCCAGAACGATCCCGCTGAAGGACCTGCAGGACCGCGACCACGTCGTGCGTCACCGGGGTTTCGGTTCATCTCCTCTACCAGAACGCTCACCCGACGCGGATCCTTCACAACCGCCTCTCCCACGAGGACCGACCCGAACCCCGCATCCCGGGCCAACCGCGCTTCTGCACGTCCGAACACCCCCGACTCGAAAACGGTCCGGCATTCCCAGTCGATACGCTCGGAGAGGGCAACCGGTCCCAGGAGATCTACCCGAAAGGTCCGGAGATCGCGGCTGTTGATACCGAGCAGCTTCGGGCGTAACGGCGCCACAAGCTCGAGCTCCGCCTCGTTGTGCACTTCCACCAGCGCCGCCAGCCCCAACCGTTCAGCCTCGGCGAGCAACCGCGCCATCGTCGGCCGGTCGAGGATCGCCGCAATGAGCAGCACCGCGTCCGCCCCGGCGCGGCGGGATACCCGCAGATCCTCTTCGTCGAGGAGGAAGTCTTTCCGCAACACCGCGAGGTCCGGGTAGGCGCGCTTCACCGCGATCAGGTCGGCAAGACTCCCGGCGAAATGGTCCTCCTCGGTCAGGACGCTCACCGATGTCGCCCCGGCGGCGCGGTACAGCCCCGCCCGCTCGACGGGGTCCGCATCGGCGGCGAGGTCTCCCCGGGAGGGGCTACGGCGCTTCACCTCGCAGATCACCGGCCCCGGAAAGGGCACCGCAGGCGCGTGTGTGCCGGCACCGGCCGCGATGCCGGCGCCGGCCCCGGCGGCGGCGGAGTTGGCACCGCCCCCACCGTCGATCAACTCCTCAAGCCCCTGTGCGTGCCCCACCGCCGCGATCCGACGCCGCCGGTCCTCGACGATCCGGGCCAGGATATCGGGAATCAC
>JBKHFT010000101.1:0-11976 GCA_046540055.1 Alkalispirochaeta sp. | reverse complement strand
ATGACGGCGATCCCCGCGTTATGCTCCGCCCCTGGTCGATAGAGACCCTCCCGGACGGAAGGTCTACACCGGCGGACGCGATCCTCGTTGTACAGGCGCGGCACCTTTCCGACACGATCACGGATCTGCGACGGCGGAAGGAGCTTTCCGTTCACCGCCTGGACGGGCCGGCGATCCCGATCGGGGTCCCCGAGATCTCACGGCACGCGTTTCGGGAATGGTTTGTTGCTGCGGAGGACGACGTCTCACGGTTTCGCCGTCGCCTGGAGCGGTTGGGGGCACCCCACCTTCGTACTCCTCACCTGCACGAGGCGTTCAAACGCCTCTCCGCACAGGAACGGGTGCTTGCCGATACGTCACGCCCTCCGTTCCTCGATGCGGGCCTCGAGTTCGCGTGGTTCGATCTGCCGCAGTGGCCGTTGGCAGGACGCTCACGGGAATGGGCCGTACTGCAACGTTTCCGCATTCTCCGGGCGGTACGCGATCATCGCCGCCGTCTGGGACGCATCCTCTCCGAGGTTACTCCTCAGGACTCCCTTTAAGGACCGAGAGAAACGCCGACTGAGGGATCTCGACGTTCCCGACCGTCTTCATTCGCTTCTTTCCCTCTTTCTGTTTTTCCAGGAGTTTCCGCTTTCGGGAAATGTCCCCGCCGTAACACTTCGCGGTAACGTCTTTCCGCAGGGCGGAGATCGTCTCCCGGGCGATGATCTAACCGCCGATCGCCCCCTGAAGCGGAATTTTGAACTGCTGTCGCGGGATCTCGTTGCGAAGCTGCTTCACCGCCGCCCGGGCGCGCTGCTCCGCGTGCCCTCGGAACACAAGCATCGAGAGGGCATCCACCGGCTTCCCGTTCACGAGGATATCGAGTTTCACCAGATCAACCGGGCGATGGTCGAGCATCTCGTAGTCGAACGATGCATATCCCCGAGACAACGATTTCAGGCTGTCGTAGAAGTCGAAGAGAACCTCTGCGAGGGGCATTTCGAACACCACCTCGACGCGACTGGTGTCGAGGTAGATCATATCCTTCTGGATACCCCGCTTGTCGTTACAGAGGGTCAACATCGGTCCCAGGTAGGTGTCGGGGGTGATAATCGACGCCCGGATATAGGGCTCTCTCGCTTCCGCGACCTCTCCCGGCGACGGGTACTCGAGTGGACTGTTCACCATCCGAATCTCGCCGTTCGACATCGTAACGTGGTACTGGACGGACGGTGCCGTCAGTACGAGGTTGAGATCAAACTCCCGCTCCAGCCGTTCCTGCACCACCTCGAGATGGAGCATCCCGAGAAATCCGCACCGAAAACCGAACCCGAGGGCGGCGGAGTTGTCCTTTTCGAACACCAGGGACGCGTCGTTCAGCTTGAGCTTCTCCATCGCACGAACGAGGTCGGGATAGTCGTTCGTGTCTACCGGATAGATCGAGGAAAACACTACGGGCTTGACCTCCCGGAACCCCGGGAGCGCCTCGATGCACCGATGGTCGGGACGGGTGACGGTATCACCGACCCGGACATCCCGAATCGTCTTGATTCCGGCGATGATATACCCGACATCGCCGGCGGACAACCGGTCGGTACTCTCCAGCTTGATCTTGAATCGCCCCGTCTCTTCGACCTCGTAGACCGCACCGTTAAACCACATCTCGATCGTATCGCCGGGGCGTATTTCTCCGGCAAACAACCGAAGGTGTACGATAACCCCTCGGTACGGATCGTAGTGGCTGTCAAACACCAGCGCCTGCAGCGGCGCCTGGCGATCACCGGCGGGAGCCGGGATCCGTTCCACCAGCGCTTCGATCAGTTCCTCGACGCCTTGCCCGGTCTTCCCGCTGATCTGAAGCACCTCCGTCGGGTCGAGTCCAAGGTCGTGTTCGATCTGATGGAGACAGTTGTCGACGTCCGCTGCGGGAAGATCGATCTTGTTGATGACCGGGATCACCTCGAGGTTGTGTTCAACCGCAAGATAGAGATTGCTGAGGGTCTGTGCCTCGACCCCCTGCGCGGCGTCAACGAGCAGAATCGCCCCTTCACACGACGAGATCGCCCGGGACACCTCGTACGAGAAGTCCACGTGCCCCGGTGTGTCGACGAGGTTCAAGCGGTACGTAGTGTTTCCGACATCCATCGGCATCGTCACCGCCTGGCTCTTTATCGTGATACCCCGCTCCCGCTCGATATCCATCGTGTCGAGAAGCTGGTCGTGGAAATCCCGGTCGGCGACGATCTTGGACCGTTGGATAAACCGGTCCGCCAGAGTCGATTTCCCGTGATCGATGTGCGCGATTATACAGAAATTTCGAACGTGTGATTGAGGTATCTGATGGATCATGAGCTCTCAGTTGTACTACGTCCCGTGCGCCTTGTCGAGAACCCCGCTCTCCATGCCCTGTTGCGGAATGCCGCCGGATCGGAGAGGTGCTTCACGACGCGTCTATTCCAGGGGGAATCCGAGCTCTTCGATCAGCCGGAACAGCTTGGTTCGATCGATCGGTTTGACCAGATACGAATCCGCGCCGCCCTGATAGTACGCCTCCACCACGTTCTTCGGATCTTCGAGTGCAGTGGTCATGATCACCTTTGCCGCGTCCGTTTCGGAGACGCCGATCTTTTTTTCGATCGACCGGATCTCCTTCAGAGCGGTCTGACCGTCGACGTTGGGCATCATGATATCGAGGAGTATCAGCCGATACGGATCGTTTTCCTCCCACGCCAGACGGACGGCATCGATCGCTTCCTGCCCGTCCACTACGACGTCGCACCGTGCATGGGACTGAAGCAGCATCTGCAGGTACCGACGGCTCCCGAAATCGTCTTCAACGATAAGAACTCGAATCATCTCACCCTTCCTTTACACCTTCAGATTCTTTACGAGCTGCGCAACCCGCTCGTCGTCGCCGCGTCTGAGAGCCAGTTGCAACCGTAACAGGGTCTCGCTCCCTTCCGGGGACGTTACGCGGTTCTTCAGGGTACGTATAACCGTTTCCGCCTCGTCGGATCGACCGGAAGCGATGAACGTACGCAATTTTTCGACTAACGGCGACCCGGAATTGCGGGAGACGCGGGACTCAAGAACGCTCCGCAACGCCGTGTCGAGCTCTTTTGCCAGAACCGGTTTCCCCACCATGCCGTCGAAAGACGATTCCGCGAGCTCATCGGCGATATCGTCGCGACTGTATCCGGTCAACGCGATAAGGGGAATCTCCGCAGCGTGCGGTCCCCCTTCACCCGCACGAATCCTCCGGGCCAGTTCCCACCCGTCCATTTCAGGCATCTCGATATCGATACAAACCGCACCAAATGGAACGTCCCGGAGAACGTCGAGGGCTGCACCGCCCCGATTCACCCCGTGTACATCGAAACCCAGTCGCTCGACGAGGTGTTTGATAACCATCAGGTTCATGTTGTCGTCATCGACGACAAGAATCGTGTGCGTCCGGCGATTCGCCTCGCCGGACTCCTCACGCTCCGCCGGGGTCTCGTCGCGCCCCTCCTTCATACCCGAGGGAACCAGCGTATCCGAAGAGAGCAGATCGGGGCGTCCGCTGGCGATCAGATAGATCTCTACCTGTCGGAGCGGTTCCCGTAGGCGCGTAAACCCGCACGCCTTACGTACGCCTTCCGGTGAAACGGGCTTTGTATCAACGATGATCACCCCCGGGGCCCCCTTCGTACCGGGATTTTCACAGATCTCGTCCAGGCGTTCCACAATCGGTTGATCCGCGTCGGCCGGCAGGAGAATCAGATCCGACGCATCGGCCCCCTCAAGGTCGATTCCCGACAGTCGTGTTTCCCGCACTTCACCGATGTGTTCCTTTGCAACGGGAAGCCAGGGACCGATGCCTCGTCGGAGTAACGGATCGTCGACCATCACACGCACCGCGCCCGGATCCCCGCGTCTCAAACCGGTCGCGGAAGTGACCGCATCGATAATGCGCTCGGTTCCCGCCGGATCAAGCGTCAGGGTACACGCTATCGCCGTTCCCCGATCCGGTGCGGACCGTACCGCTATCTCACCGTTCATCGCGTCGACAAGGCGCTTTACGATCGCCAGACCGAGGCCGGTTCCTCCGGCGCGCCTCGTCGCGGGGTCCTCGATCTGGGAAAAATCCTCGAACACGTGGTCGTGGCGTTCTTCGGGAATACCGATGCCGGTATCGATCACGGAAAAACGCACCGATTCCTGCGTCTCTCCGGGGGAGACGACCAGTTCGATCGAACCGTATTCGGTGAATTTGATCGCGTTCGAAAGCAGGTTGCTGAGGATCTGACGGACCCGCTCTTCGTCGCCGTAACACCTCGCGGGAAGCTCCGGATCGACAATGGTGGAGAGGCGTAGACCCTTGCCGTGGGCATCGATCGCAAACGCGCGACCGAGTTCGTCTACCAGTTCGTGGATCGAGAAGAGTTCGTGGCGAATCGCGATTCTCCCCGTCTCGTACTTCGAGTAATCGAGTAGATCAGTAATAAGTGCCATCAGGGAGCGTGCGGAGTTTTTCATGATTCCGAGGTACTCCGACAGCTGAGCGTCGACGCCTGAGAGCTCGGCGAGTTGGACCATCCCGAGGATACTGTTCAGGGGGGTCCTGAACTCGTGGCTGATACGCGCGAGAAAATCGCTCTTGGCGCGGACCGCCGCTTCCGCAGCCTCTTTAGCCTTTACGAGGGATTGTTCGTAACGGAGGGACTGGGAGATATCTCTGAACACGAGAACCTTCGCGGCGGAACCCGCCACACCGCCGTCGATCGCGGCCGTCAAAAGCTCGATCGGAATCTTGTCGCCACCCCGGCGCTTGAGAGAATACCGACACAGTCCCTCCGGCCGGCCGACCAGGTCGTCGTCTGCGACGACCTCCGTCTGGAACACCTCGGAAAGATGCGACCCGACCAGGGTGCTCGCTTCGATATCAAGAAGCCGTGCCGCGGTTTCGTTCCCGAAGAGGATTCTGCCGCCTGCATCCACGGTCAGCACCCCTTCATCGATGCTGTTGAGCGTCGTATCCAGCAGCAGGCGGTTCGCCTCCAGTTCCCGTTCGGCGTTGAACTTGTACAGGGCAAGTTCGATCGCGATAAGGAGCTCCCGCTCCTGGAACGGTTTGAGCAGGTACCCGTAGGCCTGGGAGCGTTTCGCCCGGTCAAGGCTCGCCTCGTCGGAATAGGCGGTGAGAAAGATCGAGGGGATCCGCAGTTCCTCACGGATGCGTCGAGCCGTCTCTATACCGTCCTGAGGTCCCTTGATCTGGATATCCATCAGGGCGACATCGGGTCGGTGCTCCCGAGCCAGTGCCTCCGCTTCGGCCCCGGTCCGCGCCTGCCCTACGACGGGAAACCCGAGGCTTGTCAGTCGACGCTCGAGATCGAGGGCAACGATACTCTCGTCTTCTACGATGAGGACACGAACCGCCATTCTACCGTCCAACCCGCTTTATGATTGCCGGAGCGATCTTCTCCAGCGGGATCGATTCATCAACAGCGTTCCGTTTCATTGCCTCGTTCGGCATCCCGTAGACAACGCACGTCGCTTCGTCCTGAGCGAAGGTGTAGGCGCCGGCCTCGCGCATCTCCGCCATACCCCGGGCCCCGTCGTCTCCCATACCCGTCATGATCACTCCGATCGCGTTCGGTCCCGCGTAGCGTGCTGCAGACCGGAACAGTACGTCCACCGACGGCCGGTGTCGACTGACGAGCGGACCGTCCTTCACTTCAACGTAATACCGTGCACCACTCCGTTTCAACAGAAGGTGTTTGTTTCCCGGTGCGATCAGTGCGTGTCCGGTAACGACGGTGTCATTGTTCTCCGCCTCCTTCACGGTGATCTGGCAGATCGAGTCGAGACGCCGCGCGAAGGCAGCGGTAAAGTGTTCCGGCATGTGCTGGACGATCACGATTCCCGGAGCGTTAAGGGGCAACGCCTCGAGCACTTCCCGGAGTGCTTCGGTTCCACCCGTCGATGCACCGATCGCGACGACTTTCTCGGTGGTTTCCGGCACACGTTTCCGGGAATCCGGCCGAGGTATTATCTCGTCGGCGGTGCGCTTGGGTTCCACCTCCCGGTACTTCTCGAGTCCCGGGGGCACCCGGGCGGTTGTTCCCGGGGAAGGAGCCCGTTGTTCACTGCGTGTTGGGGCAGCCCGAAGTTTCGCTATCCCGAAGCGACTCTCGTACGCAGCTTTGATCGCGTCATATACCCGGACCCGGGACTCCTCGAGAAACTGCTTTGTCCCCATCTTCGGCTTCTCGAGGATTTCGACGGCGCCGTACTCCAGGGCGGTCAGGGCGTTGGCGGACCCCGACTCCGCCATCGACGAACAGACCACCACCGGAAGAGGATGCTGCATCATCAGATGTTTGAGAAAGCTCAGACCATCCATTCGGGGCATCTCGATATCAAGGGTGATAACGTCGGGAACGACCGTCTTGAGCTTTTTCGCCGCGATATAGGGATCACCGGCGGTTCCGACGACCTCGAAGTCGAGGCTTTCCGAGAGAAGCGCCGAGAGCGTCTCCCGTACCACCGCAGAATCGTCAACGATAAGTACTTTGATCGGTGTCGGCATCCTCTCTCACTCCTCTATCCGTCTGTATACGGTCGGTGCTACCGACACAACCGGAAGATCCATTCCGGCGAGGGTCTCCGAGTGTCCCAGGAAAATATAGCCCCCGGGAACCAGATATTCATACAGCTTCCGCAGGAGCTGTTCCTGCCTCAGTCGGTCAAAGTAGATGATCACGTTTCGGCAGAATATCACATGAAACCGGTCTCTGATCGGAAATGTCGGCGCCATGAGATTCAGGCGGTGAAACTGGGCTTTCTCCCGAAGCGCTCTCTTGACCCGAACCAGTTCGGTATCACGGTTTTTGCTCTTCAGGAAGTAGCGTTTTCGAAACTCCGGCGACACCGGAGCGATACGATCCGCGGGGTACACCGCTTTCTGCGCCGTCGCGAGGACGGCGGTGGAGATGTCGGTACCGAGGATACGGAAGTCGAAACGAGGGTTCCGGGATCGCTGGAACTCAGCCAATTCGATCGCGATCGTGTACGCCTCCTCCCCCGTCGATGAAGCGGAGGACCAGACCTTGAACTTTCCGTCGAGACCCCATCGGTCGTGTTCAACGTGGTGCGGAAGGAGTGTCTCTTTCAGGTACACGAAATGGTCCGGTTCGCGGAAGAAATCGGTCTTGTTTGTGGTAACGACATCGATCATGTGAATGATCTCTCCCGGATCTTCATTGAACACGTGCTCGATGTACGTTTCGAAGCTCTCCATCGAGAGCGCCCGGAGGCGCTTCTGCAGACGGCTTTCGAGCATGATCCGCTTGGCCGGAGGCATCTTGATTCCTACTTCACTCTCGATGAAGTGGCTCAGCTTCTTGAACTGAGCCTCTTTAAGCGATATGCCCGCCATTGCTCTTTCCCGCCGCCAGCCGTTGTACGTCCAATATCAGAGCAACTCCGCCGTCACCGAGAATCGTCGCGCCGCTTACCCCTTCTATGTTGTGGTAGAGCTGACCGAGGTTCTTGATCACCGTCTGGTGATCGCCGATGACTGTATCTACGACGAATCCGACGTCGCCGATACCCGTTCCTACCACCACCGCCTGTTCGATCTCCGGTCGTTCTCCGGCGATACCGAACTCTTTTCGCAGATCAACGATCGGGAGCAGCGCGCCCCGGTTCGCAACGACCCCTTCGTTCCCTCCGGTCGGATGATACTCGATACACTCCTCAACGTTCGAAAGGGGAACGACAAAATGCTCCGTTCCGATCCGGACAAGGAGTCCGTCGATAATCGCGAGGGTGAGGGGTATCGATATAACGATCGCGGTACCGCTTCCGCGGGAGGAGGTGATCGTCACCGAACCTCCGATGTTTTCCACCTCTTTCCGCACGACGTCCATTCCGACGCCACGTCCCGACACGGTAGTCACTGCTTCGGCGGTGGAGAAACCGGGCATGAATACGAGATCAAAGATATCCCCGTCGGTCAAATTGGCGTCCTGCGATATCAATCCCCGTTCGATCGCCCGATCCCGGATTCGGTCGCGATCGAGCCCTTTGCCGTCGTCCTCGACGCGAACCTCGACGTTTGCTCCGACGTGGCGAGCGATGAGCGAAACGGTCCCGGTGGCGGGTTTTCCCGCGGCCTCACGTTCCTTTGGAACCTCGAGGCCATGATCGATACTGTTGCGGATGACATGGACGAGGGGGTCGTGGAGACGTTCGATCACCGTCTTGTCCAGCTCTGTCTCACCACCTTCCGTGACCAGATCTACGTTCTTTCCGAGCTCTTGTGAAAGGTCCCGTACCAGCCTTCGGAACCGGGAAAAGCTCGTCGCGATCGGAACCATGCGGATACTCATCGTATGATCCCGCAATTCGCCGATGAGACGCTCGAAGTTCTCACTGATCGAGGTCAAATCGTTGCTTTCGAAGCGGTTGGTGGTCTGTGTCAGCCGCGCCTGAAGCGTTACGAGCTCACCGACCAGATCCACGAGTTCGTCCAGTTTCTCCGACTGTACCCGAATACTTGCCGACGCGGCATCCGCCTGCGCTTTCTGACGGGTGCGCTTTATGTGTTCCTGTTCCTGCAGCGCTGTTTCTATTTCGTATGCGTCAACACCACTGTTGATGAGGACTTCGCCGAGTCGTCGCTGCTCGGAGACCGCTTGCTGTACGATCTCGGGATCAACGACGCCCCGATCGATGAGAATCTGCCCCAGCCGTTTGTGCCGTGCGTCGTCGTCGGAAAAATCGATCTCATCGATGACGCGTACCGTCAGATCGCATTCATCCTCGACGAACATAAACACATCTCTGATCGCTCCGGCACCGGATGTGGTCGTTAAAAAAACGTCCCAGGAAACGTAGGAGACTGAGGGCTCGATCTCGTCGAGAGGTGGTATGCGGGTCGTGCCGGACACGACCGTTGCCTCTCCGAGGTCGTGCAGCTCTTCCAGCAGGAGTAGCGGATTGGTACCGTTTTGCATGATCTCCGGATGAGGTACAAACCGGATGTGCCACGTTCGCGCTACACCAAGTTCGTCGTCGGCGGAATCATCAGACTGGTCATCCACGGGCTCCTCGACGTCCTCGTCGTTTTCTTCCCGCCCGATTCGAGCGGTCTCAACGTCACCTTCGATAACAAGAGGCTCTTTTCCCGCAGAGAGCGCGTTGGCAACCTCTTCTTCGAGGCGCGACATCAGCGCCCGGGACCGTGGGGGTATCTCCTCATTCTCCGGATCATCAAGCATCAAACGGATATGGTCTCTCGATTCGAGGGTGAGGTCGATGAGACCCTTCGTTACCGGTATCCTTCCGTTTCGAACGTCGTCGAGCACCGTCTCGACGTGGTGGGTAAAATCGGAAACGTCGTCGAACCCGAACATACCCGCCGAGCCTTTGATCGTATGCATCGACCGGAAGACTGCAGAGATCGTATCGTGGTTTTCGGGGTTGGCCTCGAGCTCGAGAAGCGACTGTTCGAGGTTTTCGAGGAGTTCGTATGCCTCTTCGCGAAAACTGTCCTGGAACCCGTCAAGCATCGGTGCGATCCTCCTCTCCCGCGACTGCCGTCACATCGAACTCATGGAGGTTCTCGTCGAGTTCCTTCCCGTCGCGAATAATCGACGAGGTAAAACCTGACCGATACAAGCGTTCCGCAATCGCTTCGGGAACGGTACCGGTGATGTGCATTGTTCGTTCCCGGGAATTCGCATACCGACGCGCTGCATACAGGAGCTGCACACCTGCGAGATCGATCTCCTCGGCGCGGCTGAGACTCACGAGTACAGCCGGCGATGCGTCGATCTCGTCTTTCAGGAGCGTATTTATTTCCTCGATTCTCGGGAGCGTAATACGTCCCCCGAGATTCACAATCTTCACGTTGGCACTCATCGTCATTCCGTTCCTTGTGTATCGCTAACTATAGTACAAAACGAAACAGTGCGCACGCGATCGAATCATAAAAATGAATCGGATTCGAGATACGCGCCCAACTGGATGCCGGACTCAATGAATCCCGCTTTCTTCTTCTTGATAATGATCTGGATAAACGCCACCCTGAGGTCACGGTCCACATGCCAGTTCCTCATTGCAAAGGGATCGTCAGGTGAAAGATTGGATTCATCGGCGATCGAGCCCGGGAACACCTCGGTTATCACATAATCCGGTCCCCAGGGTGCAGCTGAAACCTCGTCTACGTTCATACCGAAAAGGACGGGAAAGAGCTGCTCTATCGATTGCCGTTCCAATGCGTCCTCGACGGGGCTGTAGGGGCGCGTATCGATCGCAATAAATCGCTCGATTCCCGTCGGCTTTTGCGAAGTGTCCCGTTGCCAATCGGTATGAACGATGTATCCCGGTTCGATTCCGAGGAGGATGTCTTGCGCAGCTCCGATCTTCGAGACGGGAACACCATTGATACCGGTCAACAGATCACCTACTTCGACACCGGCTTGTTCCGCCGGCGAGGCCGGTGCGACATAGACAACCTCGAGGCCGGGAGAACGTTCCCGTACACTGACACCGAGCCATGGATGGCGTACCTCACCTTCGTCGTACAGACGTGGAAAAAAATGTCGTATCCAGTACGCGGGGATCGCGAAATTCACCCCCTCAAACTGCTCGAGCCCCGCGAAGACGACCCCAGCCACCTGACCGGTGGGCAGGATCAACGGCCCCCCGCTGTTACCGGGATTGATCGGCACATCAACTTGCATCGCGTCCCCGATCTGGAGGAAGCGGCGCCCCGAGGCAGATACGATTCCCGACGTTATTGTACTGTCGAGTCCCCCGGGAGACCCAAGGGCGAAAACGCGATCTCCCGGCTCGAGTGTCCTCGTATCGCTCAGAGAAAAGAGGTACTCCGGGTCGAGTTCCACTTTGAGCAAGGCGAGGTCAAAGATCCGATCATATCCGACGACTCGAGCGGGTATTCGCTGGTCCTGTCGTCCCGGCAACTTGATGTAAAGCCGGGAAAAGCCTTCGTACGTCGGATCAACCTCGCTCGCTATGACGTGATAATTGGTAAGGAGATATCCCCGGGGATCTACAAAAAAACCACTTCCGATCACACGGTCAGGGAATCCGAGCCCCTCTTCGATACGAATCCCCTTGTTCACCCAAACGGTCACCGTCCCGCGAAGCATCTCCGCAGGTTCGTCACGCGGATCGGCGAGGTCAGTTGTCGGTTCCGGAACGGGGACTCCTTTTCGGTTTGCAACGATGTGAAGTCGGTGGAACGCTTCATCGTGGTTCAGGGTACCGGCGATGCCGAGGTAACGGGTGATCTGTTCCGATGAGAGGTCCCCGAGGTTGCTCCGCCGAAGCAGCCGATACAGGGCGAGGACAGGCTCGTCCTCCTCGACAAGGTATTCTGCCCATTCGAGAAGGAGCTGATCCCGGGATTCGATGCCATTCATGGACGCTCCCGGGAGGATCGACAGGTTCCACGCCAGGCGAAGTGCTTCAGGGAAATCTCCTTCGGCACGTGCCGTCTCGTACCGGTCCCGCAGGCGATCGACGTATCCGGAGAGGTGCGAACGGCTTTCCTCCGAACTCAAGATGCCTCTCTCGTATCCGAACTGTACACGATTGACTAACTCGATCTCGTTACCGTCTTCCCGGGCACCTTCGATATCCTCACGAAGCAGCGATGCCCGTGTGAACTCCTCATCCCGTTCCTTCGGGCCTGATGAACAACTTGCGAAAACCGTCAGCACCATGAGGCTCAGTACCAGCTGCAGTTGCAGGCGCGGTCCCTTTGTGTATCTCATCGGGTCATCTCCCAGCGCCGCAGATCGCTCCGGTATCGTTCGTATTCATCCCCTCCGAGGGTTACCGCCTCTTCAGGTTCCAGTTGACGGTGAAAGCTGCCGTACCGTTCCCATGCCGGTTCCAGCCGATCACGAAGAACGGTCCACCCCTCGTCAAGAACACCGCCGATGTGAAACGTGCCCGCCACAGGACGGCCGG
>JBKHFT010000100.1:0-12097 GCA_046540055.1 Alkalispirochaeta sp. | reverse complement strand
ACCTTGATGTCGATCTGATCGGTGGCCATGATGATCCCCTTCGCGATGTCGTCGCACCGGGTGATTCCGCCGAAGATGTTGATGAGGATCGCCCGGACCTTCGGGTTCCGGAGAATGATCTTGATCGCGTTGAGCACTTTCTCGGGGTTTGAGGATCCGCCGACGTCGAGGAAGTTCGCGGGATTGCCGCCGTAGAGTTTGACAATATCCATCGTCGCCATCGCGAGGCCCGCACCGTTGACGATGCACCCGATATCGCCGTCCATGCTCACGAAGCTCAGGCCGAACTCTTTGGCGTCGATCTCGTCCTGGCTGTACTCCTCGGGGTTTTTCATCGCTTCCACGTCATCATGCTTATAAAGCGCGTTGTCGTCGAAGTTCACTTTTGCATCGAGAGCAAGAAGGGTCGTTTCATCCACCAGTGCGTAGGGGTTGATCTCGACGAGGGAGCAGTCTTTCTCGACGAAGAGGTTGTAGAGCTTCTTCACCGTTGCGGTCGCCTGCTCGATGAGGGGCGGTTTTTCGAAGACCCTGGTAAGGACGCCGACGAGGGCGCTCTCGTCGATCCCGGTGGAGATATCGATCGGGAACTTGATGATCTTGTCCGGGTCGGTCACCGCGAGTTCCTCGATCTCGACACCGCCCTCTTTGGTGACCATGAGGATGATCTTCTTGCTGCCCCGGTCCATGATGAGGCCGACATAGTACTCCTTGAGGATCTCCGCCGCCGGGGCGATGAGGACCTTCTCCACCGTCTCGCCTTTGATATCCATGCCGAGGATCGCTTTCGCCTTTTCCGCAGCGTCGGCGGCGTTATCGGAGAGCTTGACGCCCCCCGCCTTTCCGCGGCCTCCGACGAGGACTTGCGCCTTGACCACCACCGACCCGCCGAGGCGCTCCGCTGCGTCGGCCGCCTCAGTAGCGTCGGTGATCACCGCCTGATCGGTGACGGGGATCCCGTACGCCTTGAACAGTTCTTTCGCCTGATACTCATGAATCTTCATCTATCTGCACCTTTCCTCGTGTACTTGTGTACCCTTTGTACTTGTGTATCGTCCTGAAACGCGGGAGGGTCTTTCCGGTTCGCCCGTGCCTCCGCGGTCTCTTCGCCACGTTTACTGTTTCGCCCGCGCCTCCGCGGTTTCTTCGCCACGTTCCTTCCGGTATTTCTTGATCTCCCGTTTCGTGAAGTTGATCAGCTTGGTGATCTTGATATCCCGGGGACACACCCGGGTGCACTCGAAGTGGCTTTCGCAGGGCCAGACGCCGCTTTCGGTATCGAGGACGTCGATGCGCGCCTCGAGGCCTTTGTCGCGGCTGTCGAAGATGAAGCGCGCGGCGTTGGTGATCGCCTGGGGACCGATGAAGTTGGGGTTCTTGTCGAGGATCGGGCACGCCGAGTAACAGGCGGCGCAGTTGATGCACTTCGTCGCCTCGTCAAAGAGGTCCCGTTCTTCCTGGGACTGGAGAAACTCACCGCGCTCCGGCTCCGGCGCCTTGGGGATGAAATAGGGTTTCACCGCCCGGAACTTCTCGAAGAAAGGCGACTGGTCAACCATCAGGTCTTTCTGTACGACAAGGTGCCGGAGGGGTTCGATCTGTACCACCCCACCGTCGGATACCTCGAGATCCTTGAAGAGGGTCTTGCACGCGAGTTTCTCGGTGCCGTTGATGCGCATCGCATCGCTTCCGCAGACACCGTGGGCGCAACTTCGACGGTACCCGAGGGTCCCGTCCTGGTTCTGGGTGATATCCATCAGTGCGTCGAGGACGCGGTGGGTCGGTTCGACTTCCACATCGAAGTTCTTCACGTACGGGGTGGAATCGGTCTCCGGGTTAAATCGCTGTATCGCTAACGTTACCTTCATCTGCAGCTGCTCCTCTCTCAGTAGGTACGCGGTTTTGGGGTCCAGATACTCACGTCGACCGGCTTGTAATCGATCGACACCGTGTTGCCCTCGAGGGAGGCGAGGGTGTGCTTCAACCAGTTCGGGTCGTCCCGTTCGGGGAAATCCTCCCGAGCATGTGCGCCGCGGCTCTCGGTGCGGTTGGCCGCGCTGGCGGCAGTGATCAGGGAAAGGTCGAGGAGGTTCTCGAGCTCCATGATCTGAAGCACCTCCGCGTTGAAGCCGGCTCCGGTATCCTGCACCGAGACTTCCTTGAACTCCTCCCGGAGTCTCTTGATCTCTTCCACCGCGGCGTCCATTTTCTCCTGAGTGCGGTAGACGCCGACTTTCTCCATCATCACTTCCTGCATCCGTTCCATGATCGGTCCGACGTGGCGTCCGCCTTTCCGACTCCGGAGTACCTCGATCCGGTCCCGGGCGCGATCGGCGTCACCGGATTTGGCGGTATGGGCTGTCGCGCCGGTGACGTACTCGGCGATATGCATCCCGGCCCTTCGTCCGAAGACGACCAGATCCACAAGGCTGTTTGTACCGAGGCGGTTGGCGCCGTGGACCGATACACACGCCGCTTCACCGGCTGCGTAGAGGCCGTTGTAGACACGGCTACCGGTATCGACGCGACCATCGACGTCGGTGGGGATCCCCCCCATCGCGTAGTGCGCCGTGGGTTGCACCGGCATCGGTTCTTCCGCTGGATCGACGCCGAGATAGGTACGGCAGAAGTCGGCGATATCGGGGATCTTCGCCTCCACCACCTCGCGACCGAGGTGGCTGGCGTCGAGCCATACGTAGTCATCGATCTTCCGGTCGCCGTTGACACCTTTGCCGTCGGCGACCTCCGTCATGATCGCCCGACTGACCATATCCCGGGGTGCGAGGTCGAGGAGGGTCGGTGCATAGCGCTCCATGAAGCGCTCGCCGTCGCGGTTCTTCAAGATACCCCCTTCGCCGCGGACCCCTTCGGTAATGAGAATTCCCATCCCCTTGATACCGGTAGGATGAAACTGGAAGAACTCCATGTCCTCCAGGGGGATACCGGAGCGGGCGATCAATGCGGGACCGTCGCCGGTGTTGGCGAGGGCGTTGGAGGTTATCTTGAACATCCTTCCGAACCCACCGGTGGCGAAAAGCACCGCCTTCGCCTGGAAGACGTGGAGTTCACCCGTTTTCAGTTCGAAGACTACGATGCCCCGTACCGTCGTGCCGTCGTCGGCGAAGAGGAGATCCACAACCTGAAACTCATCGAAGAACTGGACGTTGTTTTTTACACACTGCTGGTACAGGGTCTGCAGGATCATGTGCCCCGTACGGTCGGCGGCGTAGCAGGAGCGATGGACCGGTCCCTCGCCGAAGTGGTGGGTGTGTCCACCGAACCGACGCTGGGCAATCTTGCCGTTCTCGAGGCGACTGAAGGGCAGTCCCCGGTTCTCAAGGTCGTACACCGCCCGCACCGCGTCTTCGGCGAGGATCTTCGCCGCGTTCTGATCGACGAGGTAATCGCCGCCCTTTACCGTATCGAAGGCGTGCCACTCGGGACTGTCCTCTTCCACATTCCCCAGGGCAGCACCGATACCACCCTGAGCGGCGCCGGTGTGACTCCGCTGAGGGTAGAGCTTGCTGATCACCGCCGTCTTTGCGGTCTTGCTTGCCTCGAGGGCCGCGTATAACCCGGCACCTCCCGCTCCTACGATAACTGCGTCAAACTCGTGTACCAAACTGACCTCCACGCCGCGACGAAATTGGATTAAGCCTAGAAGCTTGGTAACCAATATAAAGCCGCCTATTTGATCGAGCAACCAAAAGTAAAAAAAAACCGGTCTACGCCAACGACGCAGACCGGCACCACACCACGGAGGTCACCATGATCGTGAGAAGATACCGTATGTATCACCCCGGCGCATAGATCGATTCCAGCGTTTTTACGCCGTCCTGCACCGCTTCGGCGGACTGATCGAGGGCGTCTCGTTCGTCGGCGCTGAGTTCAAGTTCGTAGATCTTCTCGACCCCGTTACGGCCGAGGAGGACGGGCACTCCGAGGAAGATGTCCCGGTGGCCATACTCGCCCCGAAGATACGCACTTGCCGCGACAAAGCGCTTTTCGTCTTTAATCATCGCTTCCACCATCTTGGCGACGCTGGCGGCAGGGGCGTAGTAAGCGCTCCCCTTTTTCAGATAGGCGACGATCTCGGCACCGCCGGTACGGGTACGCTGAACGAGCTGTTCAATCGTCTCCGGGTCGAGCAGTTCCGTGAGGGGAAACCCCGCGACGGAGGTGTACCGCGGAAGAGGGACCATCGTGTCGCCATGGCCGCCGAGGACCATCGCCATCACATCCTGGGGAAGGACGCCCAGCTTCTCGGCAATGAAGTAGCGGAAGCGGGTGGAGTCGAGGATCCCCGCCATGCCGACGACACGCTTGAGGGCGAAACCGCTCTCCCGGAGGGTCACCATCGCGATCACGTCGAGGGGGTTGCTCACCGCAATCACAAGCGCGTTCGGCGCGTAGGTAGCGACCGCCTGCGCCGCCTGTTTTGCGATGTTGACGTTTGTCTTGAGGAGATCCATCCGGTCCATCCCCGGTTTCCGGGCGATCCCGGCGGTCATCACCACGACGTCGCTGTCGGCGATCGCCTCGTATTCATTGGAACCGACGATGGTGACGCCGTAGTTCCGCGACGGTGAAGCGTGCATGAAGTCGTGGGCTTTGCTCTGAGGCATCCCCTGCACGACGTCGACCATGACGATATCGGCGATGTTCTTTTCAGCGATGTAATAGACAGCTGTGGCACCGACGTTCCCGGCACCGATGACAGATACTTTACTCATACCTCACCACTCCTCACACGCTTCCGTAGATCCGGCGAAGTTCGTCCGCCGACGACCGGAGCGTCGCGATCTGATTATCCTGCAACGCCGGGTCCATCGCCCGGGTGATCCCGGCGAAACCGAGGACCGCAGGGAGGCTCATCGCCACACCGCTGATTCCGTAGTGTCCCTCACCATCCCAGACAAAGGAGACCGGCAGAACCCGGCCGGTATCGCGGATAACGCCCTCCACGACATCGGCGGCAACCGCCGAGGGGCCATAGAAGCTGGAAGCACGCTGGGACATCTCGACGATCACATCTCCGGCGGTGCGAGTTTCGTTGATCACCGATTCGATATCATCCTGTTCCATGAGGTGCGACACCGGTACGCCGCTGACGCGACAATACTCGAGGGGGACGATCATCTCGTCGGAGTGGCGGCCGATCACCGTCGCCGATATATTTTCCGTCGTGATCCCGAGGGCGCGACCGAGGAAGAAGCGCAGCCGCGTACTGTCGAGGGCACCGCCGAGGCCGAGAACCCGTGATGGCGGCAGTCCCGATTTCTCCTGGAAGCGCATCACCATCAGGTCCACCGGTTCGGTGGCGAGGATCACCGTCCCCTTGTACCCGGCGAGGTCTGCGGCGAGGTGATCGATCAGTTCGATGTTCTTGACGAACAGGTCTTCCCGCTTGATCCCGGGCACCCGCCCGGTCCCGGCAGCCATCACCGCCACGTCCGTGTCCAGTACGTCGTCAAAGCGGTCGGTACCACGTATCCCGTGCTGGTACCCCCGAATCGGTGCCGCCTCCATCATGTCCAGGGCCTTGCCCGTCGCAAGCCCTTCCTGGATGTCGTACATGACGACATCACCGATGTTCCGTTCCGCGATGAAAAACGCGGAGTTGGCGCCGACGTTTCCGGCGCCGATTATCGCGATCTGTGCCATTCAAATCTCCCGTCCGCCGAATATACGCAATCGGGGACGGAGGCGACAAACCGTGACAGGAACCGGAACACCGGGGAATACCGGGGGACGGAGGTAAAACGTCGAAAGAATCGTCAGCCCCAGAAAGCAGCATGCCTGTGGCCACCGTTATATGGATATGAGGAAGCCAAGACAGCTACAGCGCGGCGCCGAATACCACGTCGTCGCACGGGCCAATCGCCAGGAGTTCATGTTGGAATCTCCTCGCATGAAAGAACTCTTTATGAACATTGTTCGGAAGGCCAAGAGGAAGTACTCGTTCAGAGTCCGCAACTTCTGCATCATGGGAAACCACATCCATTTTCTTATAATACCGGAAGATGGAGAGAGTCTTTCGCGGATCATGCAGTGGATTCTCAGTGGTTTCGCGATCAGGTTCAACCGGATATTCGGCTATCACGGCCACGTCTGGTACGATCGCTTTAAAAGCATCATCGTCAGAACCCTCCGCCATTTCGTCGCCGCTTTCGCGTACATCGCGGCAAATCCGGTCGCGGCAGGGATCGTGGACGACCCGCTGGATCATGCTTACAACGGAATCCGTCATATCCGAGACGGCGACTACTCCGTCATAGAGCCACCTGACAGCCTGATACGATTGGTCTTCCCCGAGGTTGCCACACTCGCGATCGAAAACTGACCAGGCTTCGAACACGTCTGGTAGCGGTTTACATCCCGATTACCCCGTTCGAAAACAGGCTTTCCAGCTTCGGTGCGATCACGTATTGACAGTAACCGGCGGCCGGATTCTTCGCGAAGTAATCCTGGTGGTACTCTTCTGCCGGGTAGAATTCGTCCAGCGCCTCGATCTCTGTAACAGCCGGTCGACTATACAGCCCAAAAGTGTTCATCTTTTGCATCGATCGCAGTGCTATCTCACCGTCGTTTTCGTTCTCGTACAGGATAATAGAACGATACTGTGTTCCGATATCGTTTCCCTGGCGATTTGGAGTTGTCGGATCGTGTGCGCGCCAGAATACGTCGAGTAGCGTCGCAACGTCAGTAACCTCAGGATCATACGCGATCCGGACTACCTCTGCGTGACCGGTCCGGCCGCTGATTACCTCCTCATACTTCGGATCAGGGACGGAGCCACCGGCGTAGCCGGAGACCGCGTCGATCACCCCAGGCACGTTGTCATAGACCGCCTCAACACACCAGAAGCAACCACCTCCGAGGGTGAGATACTCTGCACCCGAGAAATCTCTGTCCGTACGCCACATCGTTTCCGGATCACGGGAAGGAATCGAGAACTCACCCTCATCGATTCCGGTAGCAGCCGCAACTGCGGCGGCACCTCGGGGAGTTGATGCAATCCGCGGGTTATCATCCCGAAAGGGGACGGAGGATTCGGATCCGGAGCTCTCCACCCCGGTTTCGGTGTTCCCGGACGCGGGAACAAAAACGACAACACTCAGAAGCAAAACCGTCAGTAAGAAAAATCTACGTGTAAGAACAGGTAATGATTTCCTTACTTTTTTTATCAAGCTTTCCATGTCCTTAAGATATCACTGCAGAACGCCGTTCGCATAAAAAATCGATCTACCGATCTACCGGGGACGGAGGCGTCGGGTCTATCACCGCTAACGGAGGGATGGAGAGCCCTACGCGTGTACGACTCATAATGAATGCCAGTCACTCCGAAAGCAGAAATAATTCCGATTCCAGTAGCTCGGAATGGTGTTCGACAAGCCACTCCGTGAGACGCAACACTCCTTCGCTGCTGATCTTTCTGGATTCGTTCGGGCGCTCTTTCACGCATGCACAACAAAAAAATACACTCGGAGACATCGGTTTCTAAGTGATCGGTCACTAAGACGATTCCAAGAGGACACGCAATCTCGCAAGCACCACAGAGAATACATTAATCGACGTCTCTTACGGAGGCTTGCCTGCCGAGGGGACTACGGTCATGGTAGGGGCGATCTCCCAGGATCCGGAGTCGTATTCGCGACTGTTCCGCCCGAAAACTGCGATCCGACGCTTCCTCCGTCCCCGCGGACGCTTTCCCGGTGTATAAGCTCGCTCCTTGCTGCAACGTTGCCACTACCTCCCGCTCCGACCTCCGTCCCCACCGGTGTCTATGCTGTACTCTCCAAGTACTTTATAACCAGATCGTGAAAACATTTTCCAAGAGTCTCTGCCGCCAATCGATTAACCTTCTTCGGAAGTCTCGCGGCAACTGGTAACTCGTCTTTTAAGTATGAATGTTCACCTGCAAAAGCACCTGCAGCAAGAACGTCAAACCCTGCTTTCGTCAGTTCATCAGAAAGCTCGAGCAACGCTCGTCGTCGTACGCTCGATTTCCGAACACAACGGTGCAAAGCAACGGTATCGTTGGTAGCTTTCGTTTCCGGGGTGCGGTACCGAGAACGCGTAGGTACGAGGCGATGATCTCCGGTATACGGCCGATATACGCCGGCACGACAACCTTCGCGTCCGCGAGAACCGGGACACCCGACGGATCAAAACAGGGTATCCGTGCGCCTCGGTTGCACGTGGAGACATCTCGAAATAGCGTACTCCCGTAGCGCCGAACCCCTGCGAGATCGCCAGCAATACTGTCCGCCTGCAGCTCAGCCTTCGTCCGCCTCTACCCGCCCTTCAACACTCCAGACATCCTCGGTGCCGCGGTAAACATCGTCGTCCGTCTATGTGAAGGCGGCCAGCCCCGAGCATCGGAGAAAACTAGTGATCTCCGCTCAGACCTCCAGAAAACTCGCCCCGGAGATCCGAAAAGTCTTCCACGAATACACCCCACCAATCCTCTACCTCGTATCCGCGTGGCTGGATCGTTCTGAAGGTTTCGGGCGCCTGCCCCGCCCCGATTCCCCCGGCGGTGAGACACGTCGATACGGCAGGGTTGTAGCATCGCACAGCGGGACGATCCTCCGTCCCCGTCGGGACGGATGACATCGACGGCTGCTCCCGCTATCCTCCCTATCCTCCGTCCCCACAAGACCGCGGACGGGCCGGGGCACCGGGCTTTCTGGAGGTTCTGTTCCGCGCACAGCTGCCGGACCATTCGCAGTCACGGCCCTCCGGCCGCACCCGCAGCGCCCCTCCGATCCCTGGCAGCCGGGACGTTACCCGATTACTGATCCTCGGCCTCCCTCTGGCGCCCCTAACCTGCACGCCGCGTCCTTGGTGTCAGCTAACCTGCACGAACTTACACGCCGCGTCCTGGATGTCAGCTTACCTGCACGAACTTACACGCCGCGTCCTGGATGTCAGCTCGCCTGCACCCGCTTCCGGCGCCGACTGAGGGCGGAGATGATTCCTCCCGTAATGATGAGGGCGCCCCCGACAAGGTGCGCCGGCCCGACCTGTTCACCCAGGACAAGGATGCCGAGAATCGCGCCGTAGAAGGGGAGCATGTTGTAGAAGACCATGGCCCCGCCGGCGCCGAGTTTCTTGATACCGGTGTTCCAGAGGAAGTAGCCGATACCGGCAGGGACGACGCCGAGGTAGATGATGATCGCCAGTAGGCGCAGGGAGAATGTGGCCGGGAGGAACTGCTGCTCCACGATTGCCGCGATAATGAGCAGGGGCAGGCCCATGTACAGGGAGAGGATGGTCGCCGAGAGGGGCGAGCGGTTGCGGGTTGCCCTGCGGCTGGATACGGACTGAAGGCCCCAGACTGCGGCGGCGGTGAGAACGACCAGATCGCCGGGGTTGACCCCCGCCTCCCGGAGGGTCCGCAGGGAGCCGCCGGTGATGAGAACGACCACACCGATGACGGCGAAGACGGCACCCATGAGCTGGCGCCCGGTGTAGGGTTCCTTGATGAGCCACGCCGCAAAGAGGGCGGTCAGAAGGGGGCCCATGCCGTTGATGAGGGTGCCGTTGACGGCGGTTGTGAAGCGCAGGCCGAGGTACAGAAGGGGCGCGAAGAAGACGATGCCGGCGAGGGCCATCGCCGCGAGGGGCAGGAGGTCTTTGCCGGGACGGCGCTCCTCCGGGGCCACCCGGGGCAGAAGAAAGGAAAAGAAGATCGCTGCCACGACGTAGCGCGCTGCGGTAAGGGTGACGGGGCCGATGTCGGCGCGGAGGTAGCGGCCGATCGTGATGTTGGTGGCCCAGGAGAGGGTGGCGATATTCACGAAGAGGATACCCAGGAGGGTGTCTCTGGTTTCGGCCTTCATGGCGACACGGTACCACAGGTTTGCCTTTTTGGTCCCGCCGTTGGTATATAGATCTCTACACGGAGGAGACGAGATGGCCGGAAGCAACACACACGACGCGTCACAAGACGGGATGACACGGAATCAGACATCGGAGGACGGAAAAAACGGGGACGGAGGAACACTCTCACAGCAACCGCGGTTCGAATCGGATTCGATGGGACAGGTGGAGATCCCGGGGTGGGCGTACTGGGGAGCCCAGACGCAACGGGCGGTCGAGAACTTCGGGGTCAGTCCGATACGGATCCCGACGGCGATGATCCGCGCTCTGGCGCTTATAAAAAAGAACGCCGCCGCCGTCAACGCGAATCTCGGTCTTATCGACGACACCCTCGCCGACGCGATCGTTCGGGCAGCAACGGAAGTGTACGAAGGGAAGTGGGACGACCACTATCCGATCGACGTATTCCAGACCGGCAGCGGCACCAGCTGGAACATGAACACCAACGAGCTCATCGCGAACCGTGCCAACGAGGTTCTCGGGCAACCCCGGGGAACGCGCGCGCCGGTACACCCCAACGACCACGTGAACCGCGGCCAGTCCTCCAACGATGTGATCCCCACGGCGATTCACATCGCCAACCGGGTGGAGATGGATCGGCTCCTCGCAGGCCTCGACCACCTCGCTGCTGCGTTTCGTACCAAAGAACGCGAGTTCGCGGAGCTGGTGAAGCTTGGCCGAACCCATCTGCAGGACGCGGTGCCGATGACGCTGGGACAGGAGTTTTCCGGCTACGCCGTTCAGATTGAAAAAGCCCGGGGACGGATCTCCGCAACCCTCGCCGACCTGGAAGAGCTCGCGCTGGGCGGTACGGCTCTCGGGACGGGCATCAACTGCCACCCCGACTTTCCCGATGCTGTGGCGGCGGGCATCGCCGCGGACACGGGCCTTCCCTTCCGCTCAGCCCCCAACAAGTTTGAGGCTATTGCCGGCCGGGACGCCCAGGTGGCGCTGATGGGTGCCCTGAATACGCTGGCAACGAGTCTGATGAAGATCGCAAATGACCTGCGGCTGCTTGCTTCAGGGCCCCGGGGCGCCCTGGGTGAAATTGTCCTGCCCAGCCTGCAACCGGGAAGTTCCATCATGCCGGGGAAGGTGAATCCGGTGATTCCGGAGATGGTGATCCAGGTGGCGGCCTACGTCAACGGCAAGACCGTGAGTGTCACTATCGCAGGGCAGAACGGTCCACTGGAACTGAACATGATGAACCCCCTCATCGCCCTGGAGACCCTCAGCTCCATCGATATCCTCGCCAACACCTGCCGTATCTTCGCCGACAAAGCGATCGCCGGCATCGAGGCTGACCCGGAGCGTCTCGACTTCTGGATCGAATGGTCCCTCGCGCTGGTGACGCCTCTCGCCACGGAGATCGGCTACGACGCGGCGACGAAACTCGCCTACAAAGCGTACAAGGAGAAGCGCAAGATCCGCGACGTCGTCCTTGAGGCGGGGGTACTGCCGGAAGAGAAGGTGTCGCAGCTGCTGGATCCGCGAAAAATGATATAGTCTCAGTCTATGGACCGAACAATACAACGCGCCTACGATCTCTTTCGGGATGTGGCGGCTTCAAATCAGCTTCCCTGGTGGGAGTGGGATTTCACGACCAACAAGGTGACGGCGAGTGATCTGAAGGCAAAGATGATCGGTTACGATCCCGAGGATTTCAGGGGTGTCGGATACCAGGCGTTTACCGAACTGATCCATCCCGACGATTACGAGACGTCGATGCAGGCGATGAGGGATCATCTCTACGGTAGTGCCCCAGTCTACCAGACCGACTATCGCATCAAAAAGAAAGACGGTGAGTACACCTGGTATTTCGACCGAGGCGCGATCATCGAGCGCACCGAAGACGGAAAGCCCCTCCTCCTCCGGGGAATCGTCCTCGATCTCGGGCCGGACCTTCACGCCGTCAGCCACGACGATGCCGTTGTCGCAGCGATTCGCAACCTCCTCCCGAAAGCAGATGCCGAGAATCCGGTGGTGCTGTGCTCCCAGTGTGGTCGGATGCGCATCGGGGGTGCCGAATGGGCAGTCGTGAGCGCCGACTTCCATAAAGGATTTCCCGCCGGCGTAAGCCATACCCTCTGCGAAGACTGCATCCACGTCCTCTATCCCGAAGACGCGGAAAAGATCATCGCCCGGATGCGGGAGTTCGAGGCGCTTTGAACGTTACTGCGCCGTGCGAGCGCGGGACACCCCCGGCGCT
>JBKHFT010000099.1:0-12127 GCA_046540055.1 Alkalispirochaeta sp. | reverse complement strand
GAGGAAGAAGCGCGTTCCGGCGTCGGGATCGCTTTCAAAATACAGCTGTCCCCCCATCAGGGCCGCCAGACGTCGGGAGACGGCGAGGCCGACGCCGCGCCCCTCGTACCGTTGTGTCGTATCATCGATACGCTGCTTGAATGCTTCGAGAATTCGGCGGCGCTCTTGTGCGTCGATCCCCGGACCGCCGTCGTGTACCTCGAAGGTAAGCTCCCGGAGGAAATCACTCAGCTCCGTCTCGGTTACCCGCAAGGTGATCTCCCCCTCACCGGTGTGTTTGATCGCGTTGCTGAGGAGGTTGATGACGATCTGGCGGATACGGTTCCGGTCACCGACGAGGACCTCGCTGAGGTCGTGGGGGACGTCGACGGTGAGGGTAAAACGCGTCTCTTCCACGTTCGGAGCAAACATCGTCTCGATCGTTTGCAGGAGTTCTCCGGGGCGGAACGGCTCCTTCCGGAGGTTTCGGCGATCCTCTTCGATCCGGGAGAGATCGACGACGTCGTCGAGGATCGACATCAACGCCGCCGCGGAACTGTGAATTGTACGGAGGTAACCCTGGACCTCCTCGGGGACATCCGCCTGCAGCGCCAGTTCACTGAGGGAGAGAATCCCGTTCATCGGTGTCCGGATCTCATGGCTCATGTGTGCAAGGAACGCGTTTTTTGCGCGGTTCGCCGTCTCCGCGTTTTCCCTTGCGAGGATCAGATCGTCCTCGATGCGCTTCTGGTCCGAGACGTCGATGATCGCCGTCAGGCATTGGGGGGTTCCTTTCATGCCCGTCTGGAGCCTGCTTTCGAGGCGGGCCCAAAGTTCGCCGCCACCGCGAAACTTCAGCTGTACCTCGGTGCTTTGCCGATGTCCCGCTTCGAAGACGCGTCGAAGATGATTGAAGAACGCCCCGTGGTACTCATCCGAGAGGTACACCACAAAAGGTTTACGCTCCAGGCGACTTCGTTCCGTTCTCAGAAGGGTGGCACCGGCGTCATTCACGTCGATGACTCCTCCCTCTTCGTTGAAAATGAAGTACGGAACGGGGGCGAACTCGAAGAGGAGCTCGTATCGCGCTCTGGAACGTTCGACCTCCTGATGTGACTGCTGGAGCTCATCGTTCTGCATTTCCAGCTCGATCTGGTGGACTTTCAGCTCGTAGATCAGCCGATCCTGAGAAGACATCTCCGACGCCGAGGAGTGTCCTGCGATCGCCTCGGCGCGCTTGCGGATCTCGCGCCCGGAATCATCTGTATACATTGGCGGCATTATAATACGCTTTCTCCGGCGGAACCAAGCGCACACCGCGATTCTCCCTCCGTTGAGGTCTCATTTTGCGCAGGTTCAGGCGGTCAGAAATGCGAACAGCTCGTCGTAGGTCATACACACCGGCAAATCGGGATTCTCCGATACGATCGACTCCGGAGGGGTGAAGAACGCGCCCTTCGTGGCGGCTCTGATCATCGCAAGATCGTTGTAGGAGTCGCCGGCGGCGTACACCTCGAACCCGATCTCCTCGAAAGCGGTCACGGCGTGGAACTTTCCGTTCTTCTGCCGGAGCTGATAGTCGCGAATCATGTTGGTATCCCGGTCTACGACGAGGGAGTTGCAGAAGAGGGTGGGGTAATCGAGCTGAGCCATCAGCGGCCGGGCGAACTCTTCGAACGTATCCGACAGCATAATCACCTGCATCGTTTCCCGAAGTCGGGCGAGAAAATCGTACGCCCCCGGGAGCGGCTCCATCCCGGAGATTACATCCTGAATCGTCCGGAGCGGAACGCGATGGGTATCGAGAATCGTCAAGCGGTATCTCATCAGTTCGTCGTAATCGGGAATATCCCTGGTGGTGAGCCGGAGCTCCTCGATGCCGGTGCGCGCCGCGACGTTGTGCCAGATCTCCGGTACCAGTACCCCTTCGAGGTCAAGACATGCCAAACGCATGCACCGTTCTTACCACAGAACGGCCGGTTATACAACGACGGACATTTCCCCGATCTCCCGACGCTTTCTGATCCTCCCTGATGCCGCGCACTGCTTCGAAACGCAGAAAAGCGTGTCGTGAGCGAAAGAAATATTCGGTGTAATCGGGAAATTACCAATAGGAAGCAGTAAATTCGTATCATAATAAAAATAGTTCCTCCTTGCATTATACTGTTTTCGATACGCTGTTCGAATCAGGAATAAAGTATTGTATTATAGGTAAATAAGTATGTATCGCCGGAACAGTCGAAAGAAGAATTCATTAGCAGACTATAAAAAGCTTGACATAAACACTGTGATTTCGTATCGTTTTAGTGCAA
The DNA here is from genome assembly GCA_046540055.1 of Alkalispirochaeta sp. Taxonomy (GTDB): domain Bacteria; phylum Spirochaetota; class Spirochaetia; order DSM-27196; family Alkalispirochaetaceae; genus Alkalispirochaeta. The sequence goes on along the minus strand of JBKHFT010000099.1, from coordinate 9,836 downwards.
ACGAAATAAGTTGTACACCAAATGTTTTCGTATGGCGTGAAGCACCATGTCATATTGAAGAATCTTTATAAAAGGAGTTTTTTATGAAAAATATCGTACGAATGATGACGGCTATCGCCCTCGTACTGCTCGTCGGCGGACTCGCGTTCGCTGAAGGTCAGCAGGAAGCAGACGGCGAATCCAAAGGCGAGGTCAAGCTGACATACGTGAACTGGGAAGAGGGCGTTGCCTGGACCCATATGCTCGCGACGATTCTCGAGGACGAGATGGGATACGAGGTTTCCCTGACCGCCGCGGATGTCGGACCGGCGTTCGCATCCGTCGACGCCGGCGACCAGGATTTCTTCATGGAAGCGTGGCTTCCCGGTCTGCACACCACCTATACCGAAGGGACCGATCTCGTCGAGGTCTCCAAGATCTATGAAGACGGTGTCACGGGGCTTATCGTTCCCGAATACATGGCTGAAGACGGGGTTACCACCCTTTCCGATCTTACCGACCCCGACGTCGTCGAGAAGCTCGACGGACAGATCACCGGTATCGACTCCGGCGCCGGTATGATGATCAAGACCGAAGAGGAATTGATCCCTGCCTACGGCCTTGAGGAAGCGGGGCTTGAACTCGTTCCTTCCTCCGGTCCCGCGATGATGGCGGCGATGGAGTCGGCGATCGAGGACGAAGAGTACATCGTCGGTATGGGCTGGCAGCCTCACTCGATGTTCGGCCGGATGGATCTCGTGATCCTCGAGCAGGACGGTGAGGAAGTGTTCCCGATCGACGATATCTACATTATGGGACGTCCCGGCGTCGAAGAGGATCTGCCGGAAGTGGTTGAGTTCTTCGAGAACGTGACGTGGACCAACGAAACGATCGGACCCCTCATGGTGCATATCGCCGATTCCAACCTGGACACCCTTGAGGCGGCCCGGGAATGGAAGGACGAGAACCCCGATATCTGGTCCGACTGGGTACCCAACTGATCACTATGGATTATGTCGAAGGGGGTGCGTTTGCACCCCCTTTTTTGGTTCAATTCCCGAAACGGACCGGAATATCCTAAAGGAAACAATATGGCGCTGATAGAAGTAAACGACCTGTACAAGATCTTCGGACCAAACCCGAAACGGGCGATCCCGATGATCAAGCAGGGCATGAACAAAGGGGAGATCCTCAAGAAGACGGGATGCACCATCGCGATAAACGGAGCAACCTTCAGTATCGAACAGAAAGAGACGTTCGTCGTAATGGGGCTCTCCGGGAGCGGGAAGTCCACCTTCATCCGCTGTCTCAATCGCCTGATAGAGCCGACGACGGGGGAGATCCTGATCGACGGTGACGACGTGATGAAGATGGATTCGGAAAAGCTTCGGGAGACACGACGGTACAAGATGTCGATGGTGTTCCAGAACTTCGGACTCCTTCCCCACCGGAACGTCGTCAACAACGTAGAGTTCGGTCTCGAAATCAGCGGGATGGACAAGGATGAGCGTCGCAAGAAGGCTCTCGACGCGATCAGGCTCGTCGGTCTCGAAGGTTTCGAGGAGAGTCTCACTTCCGAGCTTTCCGGTGGTATGCAACAGCGGGTGGGGCTTGCCCGCGCCCTTGCAAACGACCCGGAAATTCTCCTCATGGACGAGGCGTTCAGCGCCCTTGATCCCCTGATCCGGACGCAGATGCAGGATGAACTCCTTGAGCTGCAGGCGCGCCTCCATAAAACGATCGTATTTATTACCCACGACCTTGACGAGGCGCTCAAACTCGGCGACCGGATCGCGATTCTCGGTCCCGACGGCCGGGTTCGGCAGATCGGCACCCCGGAAGAGATTCTCGCCAAACCTGCCGACGAGTACGTCCGGAGGTTTGTCCAGAACGTGGACCGTACAAGAGTTATCAGTGCCGGTGCGATCGGCGGCCACGCCGCGACGATCACCTATCCTCGGGAGGATCTTCAGGCGGCGATCCGCACGATGGAGCGCCACGGAACGTCATCGGTGTTCGTGACCGACTCGGAGCGGAAGCTCAAAGGAGTCGTTACGATCGACGATGCGATCGATCTGCAGAAAAAGGGAAAGAAGGACGTCGGGCCGGTGATCAAGGACGACGTGTACACCACCTCACCGGCAACACCGATCTCCGAACTCCTCGCGACGGCGATTCAGACGCGGTATCCCATCGCCCTCATCGATGACGACGGAGTGTTTCACGGCGCGGTGAGTCGCGCGGCGATCATCTCCGAGGTGAACAAGGGATTCGAAGGAAGTGAAACGGAGCCGCCGCAGACGCTGGGCGATTTGCACGAAGCCCAGAACGGGGAGGGATAGCATATGGATTTCAGAAATATTATTGATGTCGGCGGTGGCTTCGAGAAAATCGTCGAATGGCTCCAGGACAATATGGGGTGGCTTTTCGCGATCATCAGCGGAGCGGTGAACGGAATGCTCGACGCTTCCCGGTGGGTGCTCACGGCGCCGCCGCCGATCGTTGTCATCCTGGTGTTCACCGCGATTGCCTGGTTCGTCACGAAGAGTAAGGGAATAACGATCTTTTCGCTGATCGGATTCGGTCTGATCTGGTACATGGGCCTCTGGCAGCTGACGATGAGTACTCTGGCTCTCGTGATCAGCTCGGTGGTGATCGCGCTGATCGTCGGGATTCCCCTCGGTATATGGTCGTCGAAAAGCGACAAAGTCTGGGGCACGATGCGGCCGATACTCGACTTCATGCAGACCCTGCCTGCCTTCGTGTATCTCATACCGGCGGTGCTCTTCTTTCGACTCGGTCCCGTTCCGGGTGTCGTCGCAACGCTGGTGTTTTCATTACCGCCGGCGGTACGCCTCACAAACCTTGGAATCCGGCAGGTCCCCAAAGAGATCAAGGAGGCGGCACTCTCCTACGGCGCAACGAATCGGCAGATGCTGATCAAGGCGGAGCTGCCCGTAGCGTTGCCGACGATGATGGCGGGGGTAAACCAGACGATCATGCTCGCTCTCTCGATGGTCGTTATCGCCGGTATGATCGGCGCCGGTGGCCTCGGAAACGAGGTTCTCCGGGGAATCACTCAGCTACGGATCGACGTCGGTTTCGAAGGGGGTATCGCGATCGTGATCCTGGCGATCTTCCTCGACCGGGTGACCCAGGCTCTGGGAGAAAACACCCAGAAACAACGATAACATCCCGGCGTCACAACGGGGCGGTGGTGGAAGCACCACCGCCTTTTTTTTGTCCGATACCGGAGAGACCGCGGGAGCGACGCGTAGACAGGCGAACCGCTTTTCGCTACCCTTCCACGCCGTTAAGGAGGAACAGAGATGAACACCTTTGTGCGACGGAGCGTTGTGGCGCTCTTTCTCGTTGCCGGAATCGCAATGGTCGGGGCATCCGGTGCGCCTGAGGACTCGGGTTCAGCGGAAGCCGATGATACAACTACGGAAGTGATCGGAATCTCCAAGATCGTCGCCCATCCCGCCCTCGACGCGATCGAGAAGGGAATTATTGACGAGTTGGCCGACCTCGGGCATGACGATCTCGAGTTCGACCTTCAGAACGCGAACGGTGATATGTCCACCGCCGCGAGTATCGCGACGAAGTTCCGGAACGACAACGTGGATCTGGCGATCGGTATCGCGACGCCTACCGCACAGGCGCTGGCGAACGCGATCGACGATGTTCCGGTCGTCTTTGCCGCTGTAACCGATCCGGTCGGGGCGGGGCTCATCTCCAGCACCGACGCCGGTGAGGGAAACATCACGGGGTCTTCCGACGTTGCGCCGATGGAGGCGCAGTTCGAGCTGATGAGCCGCCTCGTTGATGTCGAGACTGTCGGTCACGTGTACGCCGGCGGCGAGTCCAACGCGGTCTCGATGGCCGAAACCGCCCGGGCGACCGCCGAGGCGATGGGCCTCGATTTTGTTGAGGCGACGGTGGTGAATTCGAGTGAAGTCCGGTCGGCGACGCAGTCGATCATCGATCGCGTCGATGCGATCTACGTCAGCCTCGACAACACCGTGGTCAGTGCGATCTCGGCGCTCACCGACGTCGCCGAAGGGGCGGGTGTTCCCGTGATCAGCGCCGATACCACGTCGGCTGAGAACGGCGGGGTGCTTCTCGCCCTCGGCTTCAACTACTACAAATTCGGTCGCGCCACGGGGCGCCTCGTTGCGGATATCCTCGACGGAACCGATCCCGCATCGATCCCGACCCTCTTTCTCACTGATCCTGCTGATCTCGATCTGCTGATCAACCTCGATGTCGCCGAAGAACTTGGAATCTCGATCCCCGAGGATCTGCGGAGCGATGCTTCGATCGTGATCGAGGACGGCGAGATCTCCCGGTAATCCCTGGTGCATACCGAAACCGGAATCTGACGATGGTTGAAGCGATACTCGTCGAGGGCCTCCTGTACGGGATCATGGCCCTTGGCGTGTTCATCACCTTCCGGATACTCGACTTCCCCGACCTCTCCGTCGACGGGTCGTTCCCTCTTGGTGCAACGATCATGGCGACGGCGATCGTCAACGGCATACCACTCGTGGTCGCCCTCCTCCTCGCCTTTTCAGGAGGGGTTGCGGCGGGAGCGATCACGGCGACGATACATAATAAACTGAACGTCCCGAACCTTCTCGCCGGCATTCTGACGATGACTATGCTCTGGTCGGTGAATATCCGCATCCTGGGGAATCGCGCAAACCTGCCCCTTCTGCGGAAAGGAACGGTCCTGAGCACCGTCACCGACGCCCTTTCCGGGATCGTTCCCGAGGAGTGGGCGGTCTTTCTCTTTTTCCTCGTTCTGGGGCTCGGGATAAAATTCCTTCTTGACGTGTTCTTCCACACCGATCTTGGTCTCACCCTCGGCGCGATGGGGAACAATGAGCAGATGGTGGTCAGCCAGGGGGTGAACCCGGAGTGGATGAAGCTGATCGGTGTCGGTCTTTCGAACGGTCTCGTGGCGATCTCCGGCGCGTTTGCCGCGCAGTTTCAGGGATTCGCCGATGTCAACATGGGGCAGGGGATCGTTGTCGCCGGCCTTGCCTCGGTAATGATCGGTGAGTTCCTCCTCCGGTCCAACCGGATCGGCCTGCTCACCCTCCGTGTCCTTCTCGGGTCAATCGTATACCGGGGGATCATGTACCTCGGGCGCTACTACGGGTACCACATCAATCTCACTCCGAACGACCTGCGCCTTCTCACGGGACTTCTGATCATCGGGTCTCTCGTCGTGAGCCGGTATCAGTCGGGGCGAAGCGAAGCGGCGCGATTGAAAAAGAGCATCCGGGAGGCGCGGGGATGATACGCCTCGAGTCGGTGTCCAAGACGTTTCACCCCGGAACGGTCAACGAGGTCGCCGCCCTTCGTCCCGTGAATATCAGGGTACACGAAGGTGATTTTATCACCGTCATCGGCAGCAACGGCGCCGGGAAAAGCACCCTCTTCAACCTCGTCGCCGGCACCTATCCCGCCAGTACGGGAACGATCCACATCAACGAGATCGATGTTACCCGGGAGCCCGAGTTCCGTCGCGCCCGCTACATCGGACGTATCTTCCAGGACCCGATGCTCGGCACCGCCGGGAATATGACTCTTGAAGACAACATGATGATCTCCTACCGGAAGGGGTTCAAGGGGCTGCGCATCAGTCTCAACCGCCGGATGCGCAGCTTCTTTCAGGAACAACTCGTGGATCTCAGCATGGGACTCGAGCATCGGATGAAAGACAACGTTCGTCTCTTGTCGGGAGGGCAACGGCAGGCGCTGACGCTGCTGATGATGGTCCTTTCCCGCCCGGCATTGATCCTCCTCGACGAACACACCGCCGCACTGGACCCGAAGAACGCGCGTATCGTCCTGGAGCTCACCAGAAAGTATGTCGAAGAGTACCGTCTCACTACGATGATGATCACTCACAACATGCAACACGCGATCGACTACGGGAATCGGCTGCTGATGATGGACAAGGGAGAGGTGATCTACGACGTGGCGGGGGAAGAAAAACGGAATCTCACGGTGGACGGGCTGGTGGAGCGGTTTCACCGGATTCGGCACCGGGAACTCGAGAGTGACGAGACACGATTGACGTGAAGCGTAGTGCCCGCGATGGACGGCGGGCCTGCTGCGACGGAGCGACGGCGACATACAGACTCGCGATTGACGTGAAGCGTAGTGCCCGCGATGGACGGCGGGCCTGCTGCGACGGAGCGACGGCGACATACAGACTCGCGATTGACGTGACCGCCGACATACTCGCTCTTGAGCGGTATGTAAGAAGATCTGTATATTTATGCAATCGGCGCGATGAAGTCCTTGCACGATGTGAACGGTCTGCATCATAATGCCGGATATTTTTTAAGGAGGAATGGCATGCGAAACAAACTGAGTGTATTTTTCGTTGCCCTCGTGCTGGTGGCCTCGCTGGTGAGTGCCGGAGGCCAGGGAGAAGAAGGACCGATCAAGATCGGTGTCGCCGGCGCCCACAGCGGTGACCTTGCGTCCTACGGTCTGCCCACGGTAAACGCCGCGGAGCTCGTCGTTGAGGAGTGGAACGCGAACGGTGGCGTCCTCGGTCGGCAGATCGAACTCGTCATCGAAGACGACCAGTGTCAGGCGGAAGTTGCTACCAACACCGCGGCGAAACTCGTCGGGGATCAGGTCGTTGCGGTGATCGGGCATATCTGTTCCGGTGCGACCCGCTCGGCCCTCGGTATCTACACCGGCGAGAACATGATCGCGATCTCTCCCTCGGCAACCAACCCGAGCCTGACGAAGAGCGGCGAGTTCCCGACCTTCTTCCGGACGATCGCACCCGACGACAACCAGGGACAGCTGCAGGCGAAGTTTGTCGCCGAGGAGCTCGGTGTTTCGACCGTCGCGATCCTGCATGACGGTGGCGACTATGGAAAAGGCCTTGCCGATTTCTCGCAGACCGCCCTCGAGGAGTCGTACCCTGACGTAGAAGTTGTTCTCTACGAGGGTGTCACCGTCGGTGCCGTCGACTACAGTGCGATCGTCAACCGTGTCGGTTCGTCCGGTGCGGAAGCGGTGATCTTCGGTGGATACCACCCCGAGGCGTCCAAGCTCGTCGGGCAGATGCGCACCCAGGAAATCGATATCCCCTTTATCTCCGGTGACGGCGTGAAGGACGAGTCGTTCATCGAGGTCGCCGGTGAAAGTGCCGAAGGCGTCTACGCCACCGGTCCGATGGACACCGCAGGCAACCCCGTTGCCGAAGCAGCCCGGGAAGCGCACGTTGCGAAATACGGCGAAGAGCCCGGTCCCTTCTTCGATGCTGCCTACGCCGCAGTGCAGGCGGTTGTGAACGCGATCGAGGCCGCCGACTCAACCGATTCCGACGCGATCATGGACGCTCTCCGGAGCGAATATGTCGAGACTCCCCTCGGGTCGATCAGCTTCGACGAACGGGGCGATGCGATCGGCGTCGGTTTTGCGATCTATCAAGTTCAGGACGGCGTATACGTCGAACTCTGATCCAACCCCGGATCGAATGCGTGACAGGCGGGGGTGATCCCCCGCCTGTTTCCGTTCCAGGCGGTACCAATCGACATGGATACAGAATACTTTTTGCGTCTGTTCTTCAGTGGCCTCACCCGGGGTAGCATCTACGCGCTTCTTGCCCTTGGATACACGATGGTCTACGGCATCATCAAGCTGATCAACTTCGCCCACGGCGAGATCTACATGATCGGGGCGTTTATCGCGTTGATTATGGCCGGGGTTTTCTCGATCATGGGGCTTCCAACGCTGGCGATCCTCGTCCTGGCGAGTCTCGTTGCCCTTATCTACTCTTCCGCGTACGGATTTACCGTCGAGAAGCTCGCCTACAAACCGCTGCGACGAGCACCGAGACTTTCGGTTCTTATCGGAGCGATCGGGATGTCGTTGTTCCTGCAGAACTACGTACTTCTGTCCCAGACCTCGAACTTCGTTCCCTTTCCGACCCTGCTGCCGGAGCTTCCGATACCTGGCCCGTTGCGGGGAATCGTTACATCCGCGCAGATCTTCATCTTTGTGACCACCGCGGTTGTCATGGTGTTGCTTACGCTGCTGATCAAGTACACCAGGATGGGAAAATCGATGCGCGCCACCAGTCAGGACCGCACGATGGCGACCCTCGTGGGAATCAACGTGAACAAGGTGATCAGCTGGACCTTTCTGATCGGCAGTTTCACCGCCGCCCTCGGAGGGATCCTGATCAGCTCGTTTATCGGACAGATCAACTTCTACATCGGGTTCGTCGCGGGGATCAAAGCGTTTGTTGCCGCCGTCCTCGGCGGGATCGGCAGTATCCCCGGGGCGGTTCTGGGAAGCCTGGTTCTCGGGATGGCCGAGTCCTACGCGGCGGGGTACATATCGAGCGTGTATGAGGACGTCTTTGCGTTCCTCATCCTCGTGTTGATCCTCATCTTCAAGCCCTCCGGTCTCCTCGGGAAACCGGAAGTTCAGAAAGTGTAACCCCGGGAGTTGTCTATGGATTTCAAAGAGATCAAACGCACCCTCGGCGTCGCCCTCTGGTTTGTGTTTCTGACCTTTCCGATCATGGTGATCAGAGTCAACACGGTAAACGATACGATCCGGTGGCGGTGGCACAATATGCTGATCATCGGGGGTGGAACGTTCGTCGGAGGTCTCCTCTGGCGATTCGCCCTGAAGCGCCGAAAGACACCGGCGAAGGGAGCGCCACCTCCCGCAGCAACGCCCGTTGGCGGTGCGGAGGTCATCACCGATACGGGAGCATCCGACGACACAGCGAGCGACGCTTCCGAGAAGGGGATCAAAGGGATAATCGCCCGGATTACCCTCATCCTTCGGGAACCGAAGTACCTAAAGCGTATCAACGCATTCCTGATCGTCGTTGCCATTGTGTTTCCCCTGGTGACCTCCCTGTACCAGACGAACATCATGATCACCGCCCTTATCTACGTGATGCTCGCCCTGGGGCTCAACATCGTGATCGGACTCGGCGGTATGCTCCACCTCGGGTATATCGCCTTCTACGCGGTCGGCGCCTACACCTACGGAATACTGAATCAGTATTTCGGGGTCGGCTTCTGGATTGCCCTTCCGATCGGTGCGATCCTCGCAACCCTCGTCGGGGTTCTGCTTGCCCTGCCGGTGCTGCGGCTCCGGGGAGACTACCTCGCGATCGTTACCCTCGGGTTTGCCGAGATCGTCCGGATCCTCTTTAACAATATGACGGAGATCACCGGTGGCCCTCAGGGGATCGGCGGAATCCCCCGCCCCGGTCTCTTCGGGATCCAGATGAACCTCGCCGGCGCGACGATCTACACGTACTACATCATCCTCGCCGCGGTGATACTGACGATCTTCGTCGTCTGGCGTTTCGAAAACTCCCGCCTCGGCCGTGCTCTTGTAGCGATGGGCGAGGACGATATCGCCGCCGAGGCGATGGGGATCGATAGGACGAAGACGAAGGTGATCGCTTTTGCCCTTGGTTCCCTTTGGGCGGGGATCGGCGGTGTGATTTTCGCTTCCCGAACCACCTTCATCAACCCCGCGAGCTTCACGATCTGGCAGTCGGTCATCGTTCTCTCCTGCGTCGTTCTCGGAGGGATGGGCTCGATTCCCGGGGCGATCGTGGGAGCCCTCGGACTGATCCTCATACCCGAGTATCTCCGCGCCTTTTCGGACTACCGGATGCTGATGTTCGGCGCGATTCTGGTGACGATGATGGTGTTCCGCCCCGGCGGTCTGATCCAGAAGAAGCGCAGGGCGTATACCTTCAACGTCGAATCGCCCCCTGGAGGTGCTCCACCGGCAAACCTGACCACCACCGGTGAAGGAGGAGCGTCGTGAGCAGTCGTATT
>JBKHFT010000098.1:0-12219 GCA_046540055.1 Alkalispirochaeta sp. | reverse complement strand
AGCCGTCTCATCCTGCCCCTTGGCGGTAACGGTGGGAGCCCCCATACGGTCGGGATCGTACTGAAGAGCGACGGCGAAGTGGGTCGGGTTGGTAACGATCACGTCGGCGCTCTGAACGTTCTGGACGATGTTTCGGGACATCATCTCCTGCATCCGTTGGCGCAGACGATTCCTGATCAGCGGGTCCCCCTCAAACTGTTTCCGTTCCTCTTTCACTTCCTGTTTCGTCATCTTCAACTGCTCCCGATGCTGGTGCCGCTGAAAGAGATAGTCGAAGAGACTGATCACCAGCAGGAACACCGCCGCCGACAGAAGAAGAAGAAACACCGTCTCGGCGATATACCCGAACGCCTGGGCGTAGGGCGTTCGGATCAGGTTTGTCAGCTGATCGAAGCGGCTACGGACCACCACGTATGCGATCACCCCGATGACGATTACCTTCCCGAGGTTGCGGGAGAAGTTGTAGATCGCCTCGGTGGACAGGAACGACCGCTGGATCCATTTGTCGAAACGCGGCGCGATCCGGTTGAAATCGGGGATGATCGGTTTCGTGGTGAAGAGAAACCCGAACTGCACGACGTTTCCGAAGATCGCCGCAACAAAGGCGACCGCCGCGACGGGAAGACTGATACGGATGAAATAATAAAAGAAGCCCCGCATCAGCACTCCCCCCAGGGCGTTATCGAACCCGCTGACCCGGCTCAGGTAGAACCGGACCATATCGAGGGTGTTCCGGAGCATGAAATCACCGACGATCCCGAGGGCTACCACCGAGAAAAGAAGCACAACCGCGCTGCTTACATCGGGACTCTTCGCGACTTTTCCCTCTTCCCGTGACTTCCGGATCTTCTGTTCCGTCGGGTCTTCGGTCCGTCCCTCATCCTCAGCGGCGAACCACTGCCCGTGCATCTCGAGGATGCGTCTCCTGAGGTGTTCCCGGTCAGCAGAACCCGGGGTATCCGCAGTCCCGAAAACGTCGAACGAGGCAATGACCACCGGAACCTTCGTCGCCGTCGTTGCGTCGCCGGTACCGTCATACCGCATCACATCGATCGTCGTGATCACGGCGCACCTCCACCACGAGTGGAAAAGACGGTCTGGATCTGATAGAACGCGTTGTCGATGATCCCCTCGAACGCCTCCACGAGGAACGGAAGGATCAGGAAGATGATGAGAAACGCAAGCCCGATCGCCGCGGGAAATCCGAGCATCAGCAGGTTCATCTGGGGTGCGGCTTTCCCGAAAAGCCCCATCGTAATCTGGAGCAGAAACAGCGTACCCAGAATCGGGAATGCGAGGACAAGGCTTTGGGCAAAAAGCGTGGCAATACTCATTCCCACCATCGTAAACAGGTCGCTCCGTGCCGCGGCTATCTCCGTGGCGCGCATCGCCTGAAACGATCCAAGAACGCCGTGGAGAAAGATTCGCTGCAACCCCGAGGAGATCACGAACACCATCAGGGCGATCATATTGAGGAACTGTCCGACCAGAGGAATCTCGATCTGCGCAAGAGGATCAAATACCTGGGAGGCGCCGAACCCCATCTGCAGCGAGAAAAACTGGCCTGCGAGCTGGAACACCGCAAACATCACTACCAGGAAGAGGGCTGTGATGATCCCGATCAGCGCTTCCCCCGTCGCAAGGAGGATGAAGCCGAGAACGGTATCCGGAACCGGGTACCCCGAGGCAAGGACCGACGGAAATACGGCGAATCCCGTGAAGAAGGTGATCCCTACCCGGGCGATACCCGGTATCGAAGCGGAGGAAGTCACCGGAGCGACACGCAACAACGCATAGATCCGCACGAAGATGAGGAGGAAGAGGGGTGCGTGTATCGCGATCGTCTCGAGTACCATTATCCCGCCATCTGTGGTATCTGCTGAATCAGATTGACCGTGTACTGGACGAGCATCTGCATCATCCAGGGTCCAAAGAAGAGGAGTGAGAGCAGAATCGCTGCAATCTTCGGAACGAAGGTAAGGGTCTGCTCCTGAATGCTCGTGGTCGCCTGAAAAATACTGATGATCAATCCCGTCACCATCCCGATGATCAGCGCCGGTGCCGACACGATGAGGAGCTGGAAGATACCGGAGCGAAACATCATCACCGCGAAACCGAGGTCCATCAGAAACCTCCAAAGCTGGCGACCAGCTGCTGCACGATCAGATTCCACCCGTCGACGAGAACAAAGAGGATCAGCTTGAACGGAAGGGAGATCATGATCGGGGGAAGCATGATCATACCCATCGACATCAGTGTCGATGCGACGATCATATCCACGATAATGAACGGAATAAACAGTAGTATTCCGATCTTGAACGCTACGGTGAGCTCGTGCAGGATAAAACCGGGAATCAGGACGTGGGTCGGCACGTCCGCGAGGGTCTGTGGTTGACCGAGACCGGCGATCCGCATGAAGAGAGCTACACTCGATGGGTCCCGCTCCATCTGGCGGAACATGAACACCCGCATCGGCTGCTCGAAGCGACGGTACGCCTCATCGAGACCGATCTCCCCCTCCTGCAGTGGAAGGTACGCTTCTTCATACATCGTGGTGAACGTCGGCCACATGAGAAACAGGGTGAGGAAGAGGGCAATACCCAGGAGCACCTGAGTCGGTGGAACCTGCTGCAGCGAAAGCGCCCGTTTCACGAAGTCGAGGACGATCGCGATCCGGAGGAAACTGGTCATGATGATGATGATCGACGGTGCGAGGCTCAGGACCGCGAGCATCAGGAGCAGCCGCAACGAGAGGGCAACCTCTTCGCCGCCGTCGGGACCTCGGAGCTGGAGGTCCACAAAGGGTATCTGGAGCGCCTCTTCTCCGGTCGCAGGATCGAGGAGCGGCTCATCCAGGGTATTCGAGAGGGGATTTCGAACCGACTGGGTGTAACCGGACAGGGCCGGGATGAGAGTGAGGATCGCGGCGATCAGGACGAACACGGTTCGTCCACGGCGTCGGCGACCATTCCGCGGCGCCCGGGGGCTCCACGGATTCCCTGGGCGCCTGGGGGGCCGGCCGCTCATCGCAGTTTCCTCAATCGATCGGATTGGGTTCGAAAGAATGAAACACCATTGCTCTGGACCGTACCACCCTCGGGTGTGCCCCCTCCCCGCCGGGAGGCCTTCCCGGATCCTGAACCGGGAACCGCAAGGTTTCCGATCCACCGCGTGAAAACCGCGCCGAAGGTCGGAGCCGATCGGCCGGTTCCCGCGGAATGGGCAAGGACGAGTTCGTCGATCGTCTCCTGATCCTCGACCCGGGTGATCAGTTCGAGGCCGCCGTCTCCTCCTCCGAGAAGGAGCACCTGCCGCCCCACCATCACCGCGTAGATCTGGGAGGCGCCGACGGTGCGCGTTGCAAGCACACGGATCGGAGAGTCATCCTCCTCCTCGGGGCGGTTCACCCGGCGACGGAGCAGGCTGATCAGCCCGTATACCGCCCCGACGACCATGAGCAGGACAAGAACCATCCGGAGGAGGTCCCATACGCCGAACGCGTTTACCCCGGCGGTGTCCGCGTCGGCGCCGTCAACGGGTGCTTCGTCGGCTCCGGAAAAGCGGAGCGACTCTTCGTCGGGAAGTGCCGACCCGGCATCTCCCGAGGAGGTGTCTTCTCCGGCGGAAGATCCCGCCTCGGCGCCACCGCTCTCGGCGGAGGGGGCCTCCGCCTCGGCCGCGGTGGACGTACCTCCCGACGAGGACTCTCCGGCGTCCTGAGAATAAAGTAGTTGTACGGAAAACAGGAGCGATCCCGCAACGAATGCGACGCTCCAAAGACGTGGACGTTTCAGTGTTCCCCTCCCGTGTATCGGTTCGGATCCGGGTCTGCCGCCCCGTCACCGACCGTTCTTGCCTATGTCATATCGCTCACGCGCTCCATCGGAGAAACGATCTCGGTAACGCGGACACCGAAGTTCTCGTCAATTACAACAACCTCGCCCTTTGCGATCAGCTTGTGGTTTACGAGGATATCAACCGGTTCACCTGCGAGCTTGTCCAGCTCGATGATCGTGCCTTCTCCCATCCCGAGAATCTCACGGATAAGTTTCTTGGTGCGACCGAGTTCTACGGTCATCTCCATGTAGACGTCCATGAGGAGACCGATGTTGCCCTGTTCGGAACTGCCGCCCTGCTGCTGCAGACTCGGGAACTGTACGGACTGCACGTTTGCGCCGCCACCGAAACCGGGCATACCACCCATCATGTTTCCCATTCCGGCCCCCATGTTCTGCCCCATGTTGGGCATCTGCCCTCCGTAGGAACCCTGCATCCCCGACGGTTGGCCTCCCATGCCACCCATCATCGACGAGAGTCCGCCCCCGTTCGGTTGTCCACCGCCGGAAGCCTGAGGAGCCCCACCCGCGAGCTGTGAGGCGAAACTGTTCTGAAAAACCTCGTAGAGCGTGGCGGTCTCGTCCCCGAGAGTGACGGTGTACCGTGCGTACACCGGGTCCGACGGATACGTGACATCGCTGATTGCAACGGTGGCCGCCGTTGCCGGTTCCGGCATGATCGTGATCCCCGTCCGCTCGCTCAGCACGTTGATAACCGGTCCTGCCACCTGGGAGAACACCTCCTGGATCGCGTTCAGTGCCGCCGGATCAAGCTCCACATCGTCAAGCCCCATCGACGCGGATGCAAACTTCATCGCGTCCGCCGCGGAGAGAAGGTACGAGTGGGAACCGCCGTCACCAAGGTTGTAGGTGATCTGAACCATCTCCCCGCTCAAACCCGCAGGAGTGCCACCGTTCACGGTGGGAGGAGCCACCTCGACCTCGCGGCCGGTGATCATCGCCATGTTGGATTGTTGCTGCCCGACCGTCTCGGTCAGCGCCGCCTTGAGACCCTCCAGGGACCCCGCAGGTGCGGAAGCCCCGCCACCACCGGAACTGTCACCGAGGTCTATGTCGCCGGTACCGGCGAGCAGAGCATCTATTTCGTCTTGTGACAGTGAACCGTCGCTCATTCCCTACTCTCCTTCTTCCGCAACAAGCTCTTCAAACTCCTCGGCCTCGACCTCTTCGATCATGCCGACCACCTGTACGGCGAGCTTGTTACCTATCTGCCCCGGTTTGCACCAGAACTTCTTCCGGTCCCCCACCCTGAGGGCCATATTGTCGTGTATATGTGTACCCTGTAATCGGATCACGTCACCCAGTTGCAGGTTCAGGACGTCCCGAACCTGGAGGTCCATCGACCCGACCTCGACCACCAGGGGAACCTCAATCGTTGCGAGACGATCCCGGAGAATGTTGAGGTTCTCCGTGGTTGCTCCCCGGCGTACCGATGAGTACCAGTACTGGGCGGAAAGTTTCGAGATGATCGGCTCGATCGTGAGGTAGGGAATACAGAAGTTCATCATCCCCTCTACCTCACCGACTTTCGTCTCCAGTGTTACGAGAACAACCATCTCCGAGGGAGGAACGATCTGCGCGAACTGAGGGTTCGTCTCGATCTGACCGAGCCGTGGTCGCAGGTCGATCACCTGGGACCACGCCTCTCGCATGTTCCCGAGGATGCGGACGATGATCCCCTCCATGACGGTCTGCTCGATATCGGTCAGATCCCGGGTGACCTTGGTGCCTTCTCCCTGCCCGCCAAAGAGACGATCGATGATCGCAAAGGTGATCGCAGGGTCAACCTCGAGGATCGCCGATCCTTTCAGGGGATCCATATTGATGACACCGAGAGTTGTGGGGTTGGGGATAGAACGGATGAACTCCTCGTAGGTCAGCTGGTCGACACTCGCTACGTGCACGTTGATGAGGCTGCGCAGTTGGGCGCTCAACGCGGTGGTGGTCAGTCGTGCGAACGTCTCGTGCATGATCGAGACCGTTCGGATCTGCTCCTTTGAAAATTTGTCGGGACGCTTGAAGTCGTAGATCTTGATCTTCCGCGACTCCGTAGGTTGAGCACGCTCTTCCGTCTCGACATCACCGGAGGATATAGCTGTGAGAAGCTGATCGATTTCGTCCTGAGACAGGACTTCGTTCATACCGGTATGGACCCCCTCCCTCTTCATTTTTTACACATGTTTCCCGCTTTTGCAAGCGGGAACACGTGATTTTCTAGAATTCTATAAATTCGTAACGGTCAAAAGCGACTTCCCGCACGTCGTTGACCATCAGCCGGTTGATCTTCTCCAGGAGATCACGTTTGATTCGTTCCCGGTTGGCGTTTCCCTCCAGCTCACTGATTGTCAGCGCCGCGAACTCCATGTTTATCAGCTCCTTGATCTGGATCTCCCGCTGAATCAGCTCCGGAAGAACCGCCTCATCGTCGGGACGATACCCGATATGGGGGGTCACGATAAACGTCCGGGGGACCTCGTCGGCGGTGCGCCCACGGATCTCACCGATCTCGCTATACCAGTCGAGGAGTTCCGCACTCTGCTCTTCGTAGGGACTCTCAAGAGGAAGCCGCGTCGCCTGCGCCTGATTTCCCTGTCCCATGATCCGGACGGTGATTACGACGGTAACGACGATGAAGATGATCGCACCGATGACGATAGCGCTCCATTTCAGGATGTCGATAACGATCGCCGGAAGGAAACCGATCTTCTTTTTGCCCGCTACGGGCTGTTGCTCTTCGCCACCGACTTCTTCGTCTTGATCGAACATCTCGTCGGACATAACTCACACCCTCCTACAACGACGGCTCGTATCAGATATGACCATCGGTCAGAATAATCACGTCGACGCGACGGTTGTACGCCTGCCCTTCGCGGGTATCGTTATCGTACATCGGACGCGTGTCTCCCAGGCCCATCACCTGGAACTGATCCTCATTCACCCCGAACTCCTGGAGATACTTGAATACGTTCAATGAGCGGGCGACGGAGAGGTCCCAGTTCGACGGCCACGGCCCGTTCGGGTCGGTGGGCGTCGAATCGGTATGCCCCTCGATGCGGAAGGTCCGCTCGTCGAGCTGATCGTCGTTCAGCAGACGGGCGAGCTTCTGG
This sequence comes from Alkalispirochaeta sp., assembly GCA_046540055.1. Classification (GTDB taxonomy): domain Bacteria; phylum Spirochaetota; class Spirochaetia; order DSM-27196; family Alkalispirochaetaceae; genus Alkalispirochaeta. The sequence goes on along the minus strand of JBKHFT010000098.1, from coordinate 5,255 downwards.
AGTATACTCCGGGTCTGTTCGATGTTGACATCCGCACTGGCTTGTTCGAAAAACGCATCGGAAGCGAGGGAGATCACCAGGCCTCGCTCGTCTTCCTGAACGCGCACCTGCTGCGACTGGATCTCGGGGTTGAAGATGCTGATCGCTTCCCGCCGCGCCTGATCGAGGGCGCGGCCGCGCTCCATCGAGGGGAGGGATTCGATCGTATTGCCCAGTTCCGCGAGAGGGCCCGCCTCAAGCGTATTTCCGCCCTCCAGGTTACCCAGACCGGGGAACGCGGCGAGAATGAGGCGCAGCTCGTGGCCGTCCACCGTCGCCGTCGTCAACAGCATGACGAAAAATGTAAGCAGGAGGGTCACCATGTCCCCGTAGGTGAGCATGTAATCAGGGGCACCTTCAGGGGGACACTTTTTGCGCTTTTTCTGTTCGCCGGCCATGCGTTTCCCTCCCCCTTAGTCGCCGCCGCTCTCCTGTCGTACCGCCTGGCGCTGCGCCGGCGGCAGAAAGGAGACGAGCTTTTCAAGAAGGATCCGCGGGTTGTCACCGCTCTGGATCGAGAGGATTCCCTCGATCACGATCTCCCTCACCCGCGACTCGTCCTTGTCACGATCCTCGAGTTTACTCTTGATCGGGATCAGAAAGAGGTTGGCAAAAAAGGACCCGTACAGTGTGGTTACGAGGGCGGTCTGCATACCGCGCCCGATAGCCGAGGAGTCACCACCGATATTTCCGAGCATCGCGATGAGACCGACGAGGGTCCCGATCATCCCGAAGGCGGGAGCGATCTTGGACCAGTCGTCGAAGATCTTGATCCCCGCTTCGTGGCGAGACTGGAGCTGTTCGAGGTCGGCGTAGAGGATGCTCTTGATGATGTCCGGGTCGGTACCATCGACGACGAGCTGGATTCCTTTTCTCATGAATTCGTCCTCGACGGCGTCGAGGTTGTCCTCCAGCGCCAGAAGCCCCTCTTTCCGCGCCCGGTCGGAAAACCCGACAAGCTGGCTGATCAGCTCCTCTTCATTCCAGTTCGTCGTATTGAACGCGTGCTTCAAGTACGAGGTGATGCCAAGCATACGGCTCATCGGATTTGCCACCAGCATCGCCCCGAAGGAACCGAGGAGCGTGATGAGAACGGAATCGATACTGATGTACGGACCGATACCCACGCCACCCAGGATGATCCCCAATGTGACCATGACGAACCCGATGGCGATGCCCAGTACTGTTCCTAAATCCACCGGTCGTTACTCCTCGTTCTTGAACACGCCGATCTCCCGGCGATATCCGATGATCCGATGCAGGATCACCTCGTAGTCCTCCCGGACCACGAGGCGTTTACCCGAGAGCATGATCAAGGTCGTGTCGGGGTTCAGTTCGATGTATTCGATCTGATGCGGATTGAGATAAAACTCGCGTCCGTCAAGCCTCGTCACCTGGATCATGCCCGTTTAACATACTCCCATTATCGCTTCAGTGTTAAGAGTTCCTGGAGCATCTGGTCCGTCGTCTGGATCGTCCGGCTGCTCGCCTGGAACCCGCGCTGCGTGACGATCATGTCGGTGAACTGTTCCGCGAGATCGACGTTACTCATCTCGAGCGTTCCGGCCACCACGTTTCCCTTCCCCGCAACGCCGACGGTTCCCACGTCCGGGATGCCCGAGTTGATCGATTCCTGAAATGCGGTATCACCCGCTTTCTCGAGTCCTCCGGGGTTCCGGAACGTCGCCAGGGCGATCTGTCCCAGTTCGCGGTTGTTTCCGTTGGAGAAGACGCCGGTGATGATCCCGCTCGAATCGATGCGGTAGTCCTCGAGGTACCCCATGGGAAACCCGTCCTGGCTGAACACCTTCGTCGAGCTCTCCGAGGCGTACTGGGTCATCGCGTCCACAAAGGAACCCTGTTCGCCGAGATTCAGGTCAAACGTCTGGGTTACCGGTCCTTCCTCGGGTAGCCCCGTCTCGGGATCGATGGGGATACTCGTTTCCGGTACTTCGTAGGTCACCTGAACGTTGATCATATCTTCGTCGGATAACCCGCCCTCACCGTTCTGGGCGGAGACGATCGTACCGTCGTTCGAAAACTCGATGATGAACGTCTCGCCATCCTCCGCGTCTACGCCGCCGACACTCACTTCCTGGGGTAACGCATCCTCTGCCTCCGGATCGATCGCTACCGTCCCGATCCACTGGTTTTCCGCGTCGGGGTTGCGGGTGAAGTCGATCCGCAGCGTGTGAGTACCCCCGAAGGAATCGTAAACATCGTACTCCACGGTCCACGTGCCCTCCTGAGTCTGCGCTTCCGTAGCATCTGCGGGAATCAGGGGGGTGTTCTTGTTGAGGTTGGACGCCAGAAGAACCTCGGTAGTTTGTTGCGCGGGGTCTTTGCTTCCGACGGGAATCACCAGATCCTCTACCGTGGCGGAGGTGTTGATCAGCGTCTCGCCGTCGACGCTCTCGGCGTTCCATCCCTGAACGCGCATGCCGTTCGAGGGGTTCACCAGAAATCCCTCGGCATCGACGCCGAAGTTTCCCGCTCGGGTATAGAGCTCCTCGTCGCCCGACCGGAGCATGAAGAACCCGGCGCCCTGGATTGCAACGTCGCTTTTCACGCCGGTGGTCTGCAGAGATCCCTGGCTGTGGATCGTATCGATCGTGGCAACCTGCATCCCCAGACCGACCTGCTTCGGGTTCACACCGCCGACGCGCTCGTTCGGACGTGCCGGGCCCTGCATCATCTGGGAGATCATGTCCTGAAAGTTGACACGGCCCTTCTTGAAACCCGTCGTGTTCACGTTGGAGATGTTGTTACCGATCACGTCCATCCGAACCTGGTGGTTCTGAAGACCGGAAACGCCTGAATATAATGATCGCATCATGACTGCTGCCCCCTATTGCACGACCCGTACGAGGTCGGAAAAGTCGAATGTCTGGTCGTTCACGGTGATTTGCGGCGTTGCGCCGCTGGTGACGCTCCCGACGGTTCCCCGGACGATCTGCTCGCCCTGGCGAACCTCGACGGTCCGTCCGAGAACCTGAAGTGCCTGGTTAGAGCTCAGAAGGGTGTTCATCTCACGAAAACCGCCGGCGATGTTGTTCATCTGCTCCAGGGAGGAGAACTGCGCCATCTGGGCGATAAACTCTTTATCCTCCATCGGTTTGGTGGGATCCTGATTCTGCAGCTGCGTCAGAAGTATCTTGAGAAAATCGTCCCGGCCCAACTCTTGATTAGCCCCGCCGTCTCGGGCGAGGGCCTCGTTGAACGCGTTTGCCTGACTCTCCACTCGTGCACGCTGTGTTGCATCCATGGACATCGAAAGATCCATTCAAGCTCCTTTTCTACGCCACCAGATTGATGCGCCGGTGGCTGTGCTCACTCACTATGATCGGTTCGATACTTTCGGAAAAGCGATCGGCGACGCTCCTGGACGACGATCGCCTCTGTCCGGAGTGGGAGGAACCGTCATCTGCGGCCTCCTGCCGCCGATCACCGGTGCTTACCTCGAAATCTCCGATCTCGAGGCCCGCTTCCGCGAACGCTCGCTGCAGCGCCGCAAGGTTCTGCTCGATCGCGTCCCGTACGTTTCCATTATCGACAAGAATACGCCCGGCTATATGGCCGTTTTCCATCTGCAGGTTGATCCTGACGCGTCCGAGCTCGGGGGGGCGAATGATCAGACGGATCTCCGCCTGCTCCGCTTCCTTGAGCATCACCTTTGCCTGTCGGACGATCGTACCACCAAGTTCACCGTTGAGACGGCGTGCGAGGGCGCCCGCCGCTTCTGCAGGTGACGCGCTCCGTTGTGCCCCTGTTGCCGGGTTCTGTTCGAGACGGGTCAAAAAGGACGAAAGGTCGCCGTCGCGAACCTCTCCGTTCGCGTCGGCCCCTGCCGAGACACCCTCGGTAATGATTCCCGCGTCACCGGAACGGGCCTGCTGTTCCGTATCAAGACGTACCTCGATATCTTTCACGATTCTTTCTGCCGATGAATCGGTCCCGGGAGCAACGTTTTCCCGGTTCGCTGTACCATCCCGGCTGCGGTCTACCCGTCGAGCGGCCCTTTTCAGGAGATCGTCTTTCGTGATCCCCTCCCGACTATGCGGCCGCTCCTCCCGGAGTATACCGGAGGGAAAGGGGCGAGGCGTTTCGTGGTCGCTCCCGACAGCTTCTTTCCGATCCAGCCCTTTCCGCGCCGACGATATCTGAACCTTACCGGAGACGTCCCCGTCGTGTTCCGCGCCACCGCTTCCATCGTGAACGCTCTTTCCTTTGGGGGATGTCTCGGATCTGTCGGCACGGTGGGCCCGGGGATTCGCCTCGTCCGAGGAGGAACCCTTCTTTACAGTGCCGGAGGACCTGGAGACATCCTTGGAACCATCCTTCTCACCGCTTCCGGAACGGCCGCCGCGACGTGCGTTGGCACCTTCGGAGAGACCGGATCCGGCAACGACCTTTGAATGGTCGCGAGTGTTTCGATCCGGATCCCCCACGTCGGAGCTCCGTTTTTCGGACTCGCCAGGTCTGACCCCCTCGGTTTCACCGATACGGTCTCCCCCTTCGGCCCCGGTGATAACCCGTCTTGCACTCGTATCCCGATCGGCGTCGTCTTCGTTCGACGAATCGCGTTTCTTTGCTTTCGTTGATTCCTGCCGGGAAGAACGTTCCGAGTCAGCTGCAGATGCGGATTTTTCCGCTCCGTCCGTGTCGGCTTCGTTGTCGCGCCGCTCTTTTTCCGGGAGATCGGCAGACTCTTTCTTTTTTGTTACCAACGACGATTCCGGCGGGGTTGAGGAATCGGCTTTGCGGGAGTCATCGTTTTCCGGTACATCCTTGGCAGGCGGGTCCGACCCGCTCCGCTCCGCGCCCCCGGAAGGTCGACTCGCCCGCAGATAATCGTGAAACGAGACCGCAGGTTCCTGCGGCGGATATCCCGACAGTGGGCGAGTTTCAGGTGAACTTCGGCCGCCCGGCAGAATTGCCACGGCTGCTAGCGTGTGCACTCAACGACACCTCCCGTGTTAGTCTTCGGGCTTGAGGGTCATCTTCCGTTGAAGATCCGCCGCGCGATCCGCGGGAAACCGGGAGAGCCAGACCGAAACAAGGGAGATCTCCCCCGCCTCTTGTGCCAGTTCCTCCGTTACCCGAAGGGTGTCGATCAGCAGCTGGTCGTCATATCCCAGCAGAATCTCAACGGCGTCTTCCGGTCGCATGCTCGTCAGATCACGCGAGTTTTGCTCAAGCACCGCTCTTCTATTTTC